>JAGHCS010000252.1 GCA_021160355.1 Candidatus Cloacimonadota bacterium | reverse complement strand
ATTATCATATATTGAAATTGGTTGATCATTTAAAAGCACAGAAGGATCTCCTTTTAGGGTTACATTTTCGAATATAGGGTTACAATTATCCGAACAATAAATACTTGTTGCAATATCTGCAAAGTTATCTTTCAAAGTGACATTTTTTATAATTGGACTTGAATTAATACCAATATAAATACCACCCCCAATACGTGAATAGCCATTTTGTATAGTAAGATTTTCTATTGAAAAATCATTATCAAACCAATAACATTTCATTAAAGAGGATAAATCCTCTCCATCCAAAATTGTACTTTCCTCACTTTCCCCGACTAAAGACACATAACTACGACAATTTAAAGGAAATTTTTCATAGTTCGAAGATAATGAATAAGTACCATCTGTTATATGAATGGTATTAGGATGAGTGCTATCGGAAACAATCTTTAATAAAGCGTATGATATATTCTTTAATGGATCAGATGGCGTTAATCCAGTGTTTAAATTATTACCGTCTGTGCTTACATATAAATCTGTATTTACCACACCAATCTTTGCGTGCAAGATATTAATATAATTGGATACATTACAAAGTATAAAGTCGGTTGAGGGATTAAAAACGGTAAAAGTGTCAATAATAATATCTATCGGCGGTGAAGATGAAATACCAATGTCACTACAAATCCCCGCATAATTCTCATAAATATTACAGCGATTAGTTTCGCTAAAATTTATTGTAGAGTTGATGCAATTTATACCACCAGATGCTTCAAGTGCATGATTATAACGAATAGTTACATCAATTAAATCAACATTTGAATCATCGCATTCTATCCCTGCTCCATAATGAGCCCTGTTATCTGTAATAATGCAGTGCTCGATCAAAAAATTTGAATTTTTGATATATAATCCCCCTCCAAATAAATAATAGTATGCATAAACAGTCCCCGAACCACCCTTTATAGTAAAACCATATATACAAGCACTATTTTCATTATTTACTATACTCACCACACTTCCATTCTGGTTACCATCAATGATAGTTTGATGAATAAAAGAATCTTCTTCTGTTATTATGCATAAACTGGCAACAGTGACATTTTTGCCATTGTAATTTATATTCTCATAATAAGTTCCGGGATATACTAATACTGTATCACCATCTGAAGCAGCATCTATCCCTTCCTGAATAGTTGTATAATCACCCGCTCCAGTTGTATCTACGATAATTATATCTGAAAAAAGTAGAGAAGATGAAAATAATGATAAAATAAAAATAATTGTTAAAAATATATTTTTTTGCATAATTTATTTCCTCTTAGTAACCCTTGCGAAGGTTAAAAACCTTCGCAAGGGTATTGATCTTTACCGCATCAACATTTATTCTACTAAGATTTAGCGTATTACAACCATCTTCTTCATTTCTGATTTATCACCAGAAATCAATTTATAGAGATATATTCCACTTGCCAGGAATTTTCCAGTTTTGTCTTTACCATCCCAGACTATACTTGTCACTGGTGATTTGTCATTGGTCATTAGTGTAAGAGTTATTACAAGTTGTCCTTTGATATTGTAGATTTTTATTTCAGACTTTTCTACTCCCGGTGATGGAATAAAAGAGATAGTGGTAGAACTTGTTATTGGATTCGGATAGTTCTGATAAAGTGTAAATTCTTTTTGAAATTCTGTACCTGCTCCAGTTCCTAATCTTATAATAGCATAGCTTTTTGCATCAAGGATAACAGATTCTTCTACAAAAGCATTTTGAGTTTCATTATATACAAAAGCAGGGATGCTTCTTTTCCCACCTTTACCATAACTTGCCACCTGAAAAGTTAGTTCATTAAAGTCTTTACTTCCTGTAGAATCTTCTTCTATGTATGCAGGAATAAATACTGGGAATCCTTCGATTTTACTTGCACTGATGCATTCATCTTCAAGGAATACACCTATCTCATCTATACCATTTAGAGCTTCTGTACTATCAACAAATATTGGCATATAATCTGCCTGCTCCTGGTAAGAAAATATGCTTGTTTCTGATTTTGTATAAGGATTTTGCTGTAATCCAAGCCCCCAGGTAAAACTGCAATCCTCAGAAACACCAACTATATATAATTTTCCATAGTCAACAGTACATAATGATGGTGGCATAGAATAGCCACTAATATATGACCAATCATCAGCTTTAATAAATGTAATTTTATCCCATATCTGCGCAAATGCAAACTGCCATAACTGGCTACCAGGAATGAAATAACCAATCCAATTTCCAACTCCTAATGGTGGTGGCCAGGGAGCTTTATCAACTTCTGCATATAAATGAATGACTGTGCCAGGGTCCTCCAGGACTCCTGCTATCTCCAACTCTGCATCTGTATGCATCTTTATCTTGTAGCCATCTATACTGTGAAAATTACCATCTTCAAGATAATTTACCCAGTGTGGATTAGGTGGTGTAAAATCATAATAGATTACAGGTTGATCTTCATATACAACTTCCTCCAGAACATCAGGGTCTAATATTGGTTCAAGCACATCCAGAGCATTAGTTCCAGCAGGATTGGGCAGCACAGGGAATGAAACCCAGTTCCAACCGGAATCGAGGAGTTTGGTGTCCTGTTCAAGATATTCACATTGGATGACGCTGACGTTAATCCCAATATCTTCAATATAAACTTCAATTGTATCAATAACTTGTGTGTCTTGGGTATAACAAAATGATGTTAAAATGATAACATGTATTATTAAGCTTATAATTAATT
>JAGHCS010000072.1 GCA_021160355.1 Candidatus Cloacimonadota bacterium | reverse complement strand
GTGATCACTCATAATATGTGTTTTGGAATAATATCAAGTTTCCCCTATAGTTATGGTTTTGAAGATGGAACAATTGGGCAGGATATTATCACAAATGCAAATTGGGGTGGATCAGACCAATGGTATTTTGACAACCAAAGCCATACAGGTGAAAAATGTGCTGAATCTTCAATTAATACTTCAGGAGATGACACGAGGAATTTATATGTGAATTTAGATTTTACAGGTCAGAAAGATGTTCAACCATCGTTTTATTATGAATGTACGAATACTAGTATATTAATACAGGTAGTTGGACAAACTGATGGTTCAACATGGATAATTTTAAAGGATTGGTTTACTCCAGTTGAGGATGTTTGGACACAAATCACTTATACTGATTTATCAAATTTATCGAGTTTTGTTGATGAATCAAGTTGCAAGTTTGGAATTAGGGCAATAAAAAATACTGGAACTGCAACTTTGCGACTTGATGATTTTTATATCGGAGTTACTACGCTCCCCGTCACCATCTCCACCTTCACAGCTCAATATCTAAACAGCAAACCTACTCTTTATTGGCAAACTCAGTCCGAGGAAGACAATATGGGCTGGTTCATTTACAGAAATTCAACAGAAGATTTCACCTCTGCAGAGAAGATTTCCGGCATGGTCGAAGGACACGGCACAACTACTCAGCCGCAGGATTATATCTATGCAGATGCTGATGAGCTTGAAGTTGAACAGACCTATTATTACTGGCTTGAGAGTATTGATTACAGCGGAACAGTCCATCATTTTGATATGGTCGCTCACATCACCATCCCTCATCCAAACGATCCCGGGCAGAATGCCACACCTCCAACTGCTCACAACGTTTCAGCAGATCCCAATCCTTTCTCCAATTCTACAGAAATTACATTTGCTCTTGCTCAAACAGGATTGGTAGATATGGCAATTTACAACGTAAAGGGTCAGATGGTAAAATCTTATGGTACGGTCATGGCTAACGCAGAAGAGGAAGTAAGCTTCCAGTGGAATGGCAAGGATAATGCAGGTAAATCACTTTCCAATGGCGTTTATCTATACTCGGTAAAGGTCAATGGGAAAGACTATACTACTAAGCAGTTAATATTGATGAAATAACAACATATAAACTCGTTCCCAAAGCCCACTTTGGGAACGCAGTTTCAGGGCTGGTCGCGACCAGCCCTTTTTTGTGGTGGCGTAGCATAGCAAAGAAGGATTTCTACCTCATCCTGTCGGGGCTGTCCCACAACCACTTATTACACACGAGTAATTCGTGTACTTTCACACATAAATTGAGGATTTATTGAAATTGGGAAAAAGTAATATCATGGAAGCTAATTTTTGCGTCATGAGACGGTAAATATGTTTAAAAAAGCGATAAAAATCAGGATAAAAAGACTTCCACGCCTTCATAATCTTTCGCATATTATAAGCGAGACTATGAAAGAACAGTTCAGCACGTACTTTATCTAATCCCCTCAACTGAAACCTCTGAAATTTAAGATTATGTTTCCAATCTCCGAACACAGTCTCTATCTCATAACCTCGTCGCTTTCTCAGACTCTCACCATATACCCCCTCAAGATTATCCCTCGCTTTTTGCTGATGCCTTCGCAGATTCATATTTACTGTTAATGTCCGACCAACAGCGCTATTCGTACACTGACTTTTATAAGGACAATCACTACATGCAGAACATTGATACTTTCTTTGATGAACTACAAAACCAGATTTATTCCTCGCTTCTCCCTCCTCGATAAAATAGAGTTGCCGACCAAGAGGACAGATGAACACATCACTGATTATATCATAGGTGAAACGTGAATAATGAAATCGATATTTACTCTCCCGACTCTTCTCTGCATGATAACTGGGATATTTTATATAAGAATCAATAGAGCGATTTTCAAGATATTCATATACCTCCTCATGACCGTAACCGGCATCTGCAACTATCTCATCAGGCTCTGGAAGCAATGAACTATCCATTTCCTCCATCAAGGGGATAAAAGAAGTACCATCATTAGCATTCTGTGATACTGAAGCACCAATAATAAAACCATTCTCAGACATTACCTGCACATTATATCCAGCCCGAAGCTCATCGTTCTTCATCCACATAGCTGTTGCATCTGGATCTGTCTTTGAATATGAATTACGATCTCCCAATTGCCTCTCTTGCTCTTCGTATTTTGCAAGCTTCTCTGCATCCTTTTTTAACTGTCTCGATGCTTTACGCAACTGCTTATCTGTCTCTATCCGACTCTTCTTGCCATCACAGGAAAGTACCTCTGACAAAGAATCAGCAACACTATGCAAATCTTCACTGCTGAGATCACTCTGCTCTCCACACTCAGGAAGATCAAGAGAACCATAACGATTGTCCTCCTCTTCATTCAACGCATCTATCTCTTTAAACAAACCCCTAGTACGCTTCAGGAGTTGATTCTTGTATCGCTGTACATTTTTGCCCCATATTATCTTATGCTTGTTCGCATCAGCTGAAATCTTCGTCCCATCTACAAATACCGTCTTGTATTCAACGAGCTTATTCTCAAGCAATAACTGAATGACCGAAGTAAATATCTCCTCAAGTATATCTTTGAAGTAAACGCTCCTGTATCTGTTTATTGTACGGAAATCAGGCTGTTGCATCCCGCTTAACCACATATAATTTATGTTCTCTCGTAACAATTTCGCTATATCGCGACATGAACGAATCCCACCGGCATATGAATAAATGATCACCTTTAACATCATACCCGGATGATAAGGAGGTGAACCCCCTAGCTGATGGGTGCTGGCCTTGAAGGGCTTCGATAGAAGCTTAATATCTAACTCGTCTACTACCTGATTAACTACACGAACTAAATGCCGTTCCTCTATTAATTCATCCAAATAGGGTGGCAACGCCAATCCCTGATCCTGACTGTATGCTCTAAATTTTATCATGGGCTAAAAATATTGTGAGACTAATTTCTTGTAAACTTTGTTGGGGTTGTGGGACAGCCCC
>JAGHCS010000193.1 GCA_021160355.1 Candidatus Cloacimonadota bacterium | reverse complement strand
GATGTGAAGAGGAGAAATGGTGGAATGGCGATGAGGTGAAAGGTTAACTGGCATTGGTAGGAATTGGTAGGAATTGATGGGAATTGATGGGAATGCGTAGGTATCAGTGTAATCTGGTTTTACCCAACGTGTTAATGTAGTTATTTATCTTCACGCCAATAGAATTAAGTTGATTTATAAAATCTTCTTTCCGGATTATCAGTATAACTAATGTAAAACATATAATCTTTCTGACTTCTTAGAACATAAGTATAATACATAATCTATTCCACGGGGCAGGCAATTGAATCTACTGCTCTAATCAGTTGTCTGCCTATTGTGTCTTGGTTAAAATAATCCCAACCTCTGATAATCGGATAAATTTCCTCGGCAATATCCTTTGCCAGTTGATAAACTTGAAAGTCGTCCAAAGGTTTAATCATAACATTACTCTTTTACTATAAATGCCTATTGATTCCTACAAATTTCTAAATTTTATCTCTCACTTTTCACTCTTTCTTCCCTGTACCTTGCCGCTTCAATCTCCCTTACTAAATTACCTCTGATGACAAAATGATACAATTAAGTAAATTATAACTGAAATCCAAATAATGTGTTTTTATGTTCAGAATAGGATTTTGTCACTATATAATAATCCGGGATATCTAAATCTTGAGCAAGCCGAGACAACTTTCTATAATCACTTTCAGAAGCACGCATTTTTACTTCATACGCAATATCATGATTGAGTATAAAATCTATTTCTGCTCCACTTTTACGCTGGTAATAATGCACATCTCCTTTTGGCAAAAGAGTCTGAAAGATAGCATTCTCAAAAATATGTCCTTCATTCAATCGCGCAAAATAGTTCGCCAGTCCACAATCGCACACATATATCTTAGGCGCTTTACGTATCTCAGTATCTCGTCCTTTACTAAAAGGTGTAACTAACTTAATAAAGAAGGTATCACATAAAAATGAGATATATTTCATTAGAGTTGGTCGCGAAACCCCGAGTTCCTTGGATATTGTCTGATAATCAAGTTTTGTGCCTATTCTTTGCATCAACAAAAGAATCAAGTCCCGTATAATATTATTTCTTCTAAAATCACCGAGTTCAGCGACTTCAAGATGAAAATATGAGGAAAAAATATCATTCAAAGATCTTCTTTTCTCATCCACTGATTCTTTGAGAACCACACCTGGAAAACCACCATATTCAAGATACTCTTCATATTCTGCTGAAATCGTAGCATATAGCGATTGAGGAATATCATCACCTTGATCAGGAATGTGTAATGTACTATCTTTGAATTGCAGGAATTCATAAAAGGAGAGTGGATACAAATGGAATATGTATTTGCGTCCGACTAAGGTCTAGGCGAAATGGTTTTTTAAATAAAAACTTGCAGAACCC
Organism: Candidatus Cloacimonadota bacterium; assembly: GCA_021160355.1. Taxonomy (GTDB): domain Bacteria; phylum Cloacimonadota; class Cloacimonadia; order JGIOTU-2; family JGIOTU-2; genus Celaenobacter. Next base: position 2,677 of record JAGHCS010000193.1, on the reverse strand, counting down.
GTAAGAAAGAATTTTGTTTGATAATGATCAATGAAGTATTTCACTACTGAGGGTAAATTCTTCACAAATTGTATCTCATCAATAAATAAATATACTCGTTCTGAAAAATTCAATCCGAGACCGACTAAAATGGATTTAATACGTTCAAAATTTGACTCCTCAAAATATTGCCTATTTAAAGGATTTTCAAGATCAATGAACAGTTTATTTTTACTAGCAATGTTCTCGCGAATGAAGTGTAGGGTAGTAGTTTTCCCGGTTCTCCTCATACCTGTGATGATGATAGCTTCAGGAGTTTCATAATACGGTTCTATTTTTATAAAAATCTCTCTTTTTTTAATTTCCATAACACTAATTTACAAATAGTTCTACTTTTTGTCAAATAAATCTATTCCACGGGGCAGGCAATTGAATCTACTGCTCTAATTAGTTGTTTACCTAAAGTGTCTTGATCAAAATAATCCCATCCTCTGATAATCGGATAAATTTCCTCGGCAATATCCATTGCCAGTTGATAAACTTGAAAGTCGTCCAAAGATTTAATCATAATTATGCTCCTTCACAATTTATATCTATAAATGCCTAATAAACAGCTCTACTTTTTATAAAAATTTAGTATGTGTATGTATTTCTTAGGTAATTTTGGTTTATGGTATTTGGTTCTGGGTATTAGGTGATTTTCCCTGATGAAAATAATCAGCCTATATTATTATCTTGTTTTCTTATGAGCTCGATATTTTATAAGACTGACTAACTTTTTAGAAATTGTCTCACACTGTCTTATAATTTCGCTTCTTTCCCCCTGAGAAATATAACCAATTTTATGTGCAATAATCGCTTGAGTTTGAACTTCAGCAGATGAACCTTTTGCTATATTGAAATACCTTATGCTCGAAGGATTCGAACCGCTTTCATCACCTTCTGCAATATTACTTGCAATACTCACAGCTGCCTTTCTAATTTGATTCCTTAGATCAAAATCTTTTGAGAATCTTCCTTATTGAGTGATTGAATATATATGAATTGTAAGTTCAATGGCTAATTCCCATACTTCGAGTTTTCTGAAATTTCCCATTACAAATCCTCCCTATTTAGTTAATTCTCATGTATTCCGTCACCTATAACCTAATACCTACTACCCAAGACCTTCAATATGTCCCTTCCCTACTCCTTTAACTTTACATCCTAATTTCAAATATTTCTTTATCTTATCATCCGACAGGAAATTTGAGCAATCGATGATGAGTGGTGTACCTTCTGCCATTTTAACCACTTCTTCGGGATCAAGATTTATATATTCTGTATGCCCAACAGCAAAGATGATCACGTCGTTTTCTCTTAAGGCATCTTCGAGGGATTTCTCAATAGGAACATTCTCCATCTCTGCCCAATATTCCACATAGGGATCATGCGTTTTGACAATTGCCCAATATTCATTCAAGAATTTAATCAGAGTTTCGGTCGGCGAATGACGTGTATCTCCTAAATTTTCTAAATATGAGATACCTAGCACGACGATCCTTACATCTTTAAGCTCGGGATACTCCTCTTTGATAAGATCGATCGTATGAAGTGGCATAGTGTCATTAATATCCACAGAATTGATCGCTATCTTCAGTTTTTCATCGATATGGAATATCGCATCCATAGACCAGTTTGCAAGCACTGGATCTTTTGTAAGGCAATATCCTCCTACACCTAAACTCGGTCTTAGCAGATTGTCATGAGTGCCTTTTCGTTTGCGTATCGCAGCTCTTACTTTATGAAGATCCACACCAATTTTTTCAGCACATTTTGCCCACTCAAGTGTAAGCGCAATATTAGTCGCACGATAAGAATTTTCCATAACCTTTGAAAGTTCTGATGCATTTGTATTATCGAGCTCTGTAAGAGGATATTTCTCAGTATCGAGAATATTGTTTAAAAACTCACGAGCAATATACCTACTTTTTTCATCCACACCTGCGAAAACGCGCCAGAAATCCCGAATGGAACTTACATATTTTGCACCAGGCATGACGCGTTCATAAGAGTGTGCGATCAAGGGAGGATTTTTTGTGATATCTATTCCTCTTTTTGTGAACTCTTCTTCAATAACTGGTTTCACAACATTTTCGCATGTTCCGGGAGGAACGGTTGTTTCTACGAGAATGAGACACTCAGGTGAAATATATTTGCCAAGTGTCTTCATGCCATCTCTGAATGCAGACATATCACAATACCCCTGTGATGCATCTCCAAAAGCCGGTTTTGTTGCATCCAGTTGAATATCCACCACTACAATATCTGCTGCTTCATATGCATAGTTTAGCCATGTTGCACGAAAGGTTTTCTTCTCGACAACAGTACGATGGAAGATTTCCGGCACCTCTGCATCCGAAGAACTTACCGGCGGCACTCCAGTATTAATGACCGGAACCTTCCAGAAAGAGCGTGTCGAAGCTCGTTGCTGACCGTGTACAAAATAGAGAGGTTCACCATTTTCATCAACTGCATCCGCAACAACCGCAGCCATGACACAACCCACAAAGCCCATGCCCTGGACTGCAACGATCTTTCGTCCCAGTTTGCGTTGTTCTTCTGTTATTCTTTTAAGTTCTTCAAATTCTTTAGCTGATTGAGCTTCCGTGGGTAATTGGTATTCTGTTCCATTTGGTGAGAGGGATATGTTTTTCAT
>JAGHCS010000217.1 GCA_021160355.1 Candidatus Cloacimonadota bacterium | reverse complement strand
CTTTATAACCTTAAACTTTAGAACTCCTCATTCATTCTCGGAATTTTTATTAAAAATTCCAATCATCATAAAATTTGACATAAAATACTATACTTCCAAATTACGCAAACGTGGAGTAGCATATGAATATTGTTAAAGGTCAAACTGGTTGGATAGAAGTTATCTGCGGAAGCATGTTCAGCGGTAAAACCGAGGAGCTTATTCGCAGAATGCGACGTGTCGAGATCGCAAAACATCCCTTTCAGATTTTCAAACCAACTATCGATAACAGGTACCATCACCAATACATTGTATCCCACGATAAATCAAAACTTAACTCCACGCAGGTTGACAACTCACAGCAGCTCTACGATCAGGTCAAGAAAGAGACTGAAGTCGTGGGCATTGATGAAGCTCAATTCTTTGATGAAGGACTTGTTGAAGTATGCCAGAAACTTGCAGATGAAGGAAAAAGAGTGATCGTTGCAGGTCTGGACCAGGATTACCGTGGTAAGCCCTTTCATCCGATACCAGAACTTCTCGCAACAGCAGAATACATCACAAAAACACTCGCGATCTGTATGCAATGCGGCAATCCTGCAAATCGAACACAACGCCTTATCGATAACGATGAAGAGATCCTCGTCGGAGAAAAAGATATTTATGAAGCACGCTGCAGAAAGTGCTTCCAACCGCCTGAGGAGAAATAATGATACTCTTTCGTCTTCTCGATATTGTCATCATGATCTACATCTGGCTCATTATCATTCGGGTGCTCATGTCGTGGTTCAATCCTAATTATGCAAATCCCTTTATACAGTTCCTCATCCAAGTGACAGAACCGGTTCTTGGACCGGCACGTCAGATCGTGCAAAGGATCATACCTACACGAAATTTTGACATTTCACCAATCGTAGTAATTCTTCTTTTAGAATTAGTGCGTAGTTTATTAATCAGATTAATAATTTATTAGTGGGGAACCATGCCACAAAATATATCAGCTTCGGAAATTAGGGGAAAAGAATTCAATAAAACACTCAGTGGGTACAACAAACAGGAAGTCGAAGCATTCCTTGAAATGCTTGCAGATCAGATCGAAGGATTGGAAAGAAAAATCAAAGCTCTTCAAAAAGAGATCGAAGACAGAGATCAAAAACTCGAAAATATAGAAGAACAAAAAGAACTGCTCAAGCGTACGCTCATTCTTGCAGAAAAACTCAAAGAAGATACACTTAAAAGCGCAGACAAGGAAGCAAAGAATATCATAAAAGATGCCGAGTTGTCGTCTCGGGAGCGTGTCAAAAAGGCAAAAGATTATCTGAGTATCCTTGAGCATGATTATGTAAATTTGAAGGACAAGAAAAAAACCTTTCTGCTTACTTTCAAATCTCAGATAAATACTATGCTTGAGCTCATCCAAACGGAATTTGAAAAAGACAAAGACGATGCGAAAAGAAAAGACAACCCGATCATGCCTGGTTCAGATTTTAGAACACGTGACTTCAAAAAAGAAGTAGAGCTCCCTCCTGTTGTTGAGAAAAAGGAAGAAATTCCTATTAAAGAAATAAAAGAAGAAAAAATCCAGAATCCGATCGAAAGCATCGATAAAAAAGAACCAAAGACTAAACCGAAAATCAGCTTTAATCTAGGAAAACATGAAGAAGATTAGTTCTCTTATATCCGAATCTGTAGATTTTATTCGATCACGCTACAAAGCGCACCCGGATATTGCTATTATTTTGGGCACTGGACTCAATGAACTCACGAGTATCATTGACGTTCAACTTGAGATCCCCTATCATGAAATCCCTCATTTCAAGACTTCAACTGCTCCATCACATAAAGGGAAATTACTTTTTGGAACTTTTAATAATAAAAATGTCATAATCATGCAAGGTCGGCTTCATTGCTACGAAGGATACAGTGCTCTGCAAACGACCTATCCGGTTTTCGTGATGAAAAAACTCGGCATCAAAACACTTATCGTGACGAATGCAGTTGGTTCGCTCAATGAAAACCTGAAAGTTGGAAATATAGTTGTAATCAACGATCATATAAATCTCACAGGCATGAATCCTCTTGTTGGAGAGGATGATCCGAACCTCGGAGACCGCTTTCCCAGCATGCATAATGCATATTATAAAAAATATATCAAAACAATAAAAAAAGTGTACATTGATCATGAAATTCCTTTCAATGAAGGTGTGTACGTCGGACTATTAGGTCCAAGCCTGGAAACTACTGCGGAATGCAGAATGCTCAAGACTATCGGCGGCGATATGGTCGGAATGTCAACGGTGCATGAAGTAATAGTCGGCGTATATCTCGGGCTTAAAATATTGGGTTTATCAACAATTACAAATTTGTCCAACCTCTTCCATTCTGACACACATGCGCAGACCAGTATAGAAGAGGTTGCAAAAAAAGCACAGACTACATTAAAAGTGCTCTTGCAAAATTTTCTTAAGGAAATATAAGTTAGGAGAATTATATGGAACGCGAACAGTTGGATTATTTCAGAGACCTGCTTATGGGTGAACGAAAGAAAGTTGTTAAAATCATTGAGGGAATTGATGAAAGTTGGAGCAAAAATATTCGTGATGCAGTGGGTAATGTTTCCTCATACGCCACACATATAGCTGACCTTGGAACTGACTCAAATGAAAGAGAAAAAGAGACATATATGCTGGATCGTGAATTGAAAAACTTGAAAAATATTGATAATGCGCTGAAACGAATTCATGAAAAATCCTATGGGATCTGTAACTATTGCGGAGAAGATATCTCATCAGAGCGCCTGAAAGCAATCCCTTATACAGAACTTTGCATCAACTGTAAAAGAAATGAGGAAAGGATTAGTAATAATAATCACAAATAATAAGTCCGCTTATAAAAAATATATATTGCTTTTTTTGTTTTTTCTTTCACTGGATCAGGTCTCAAAAATGGCAATCCGAAATCTGTTTACAAAAACAGATGTCAATTCAATTCCAGTACTGGGAAATTTCTTCCGGCTTACTTTTGTAGAGAATCAAGGGGCTGTCTTCGGCATTGATCCCCGATTTGGAAATTTTACCAATATAATATTATTACTTTTACATATTATTGCAATTATAGTAATCATTTATTTATTTATGAAGAACAAGCATTCGCTGCCAAGATTCAGCTTCACGCTTATCCTGAGTGGTGCATTTGGCAATCTTATCGATAGGATATTTTTTGGTAAAGTTACCGACTTTCTTGACGTTGATTTTTTAAATATAACTATAGGCAAATGGCAAATTGACCGATGGTATGTCTTCAACATTGCAGACTCATGCATAGTTGTGGGCGTTATCCTGTTAATTATATATTATCTTTTTGTAGAAAATTCTGCGAAAGAAGAAGAAATATTGGAGAAAGAATGAAAAGTAAATTTTCGCTCATATTTTTAGTATTATGCATGTCCACCTCGCTGCTTATTGGCACAACGATCTATGACATCCAATACACAACTGTTGCTGGAGACGGCACCTATCCATCCCCCCTCGTTGGACAGACTGTAACAGTAACAGGAATTGTTACTGCCGCTAGTGTTTCGGGATATGATGATAACTTCTTCATCTCATCCTCGGATGGCGGTGCATGGAACGGTATTTATGTGTATTATGCATCCACCGATGTGAGTGTGGGTGATGAGGTAGAGGTGACCGGAGATGTTCAGGAATATAACGGTTATACTGAACTTGCCTATGCATCGAATGTTACAATCATAAGTACCGGAAATGAAGTACCGGCACCTAGTTCGGTTAGCACAGGCGATCTATCTGCACCTTCCACGGGCGAACCATATGAAGGATGCCTGGTTAAAGTATCTAATGTAACCACAACACAAGGTCCAAGCACTTATGGCGAATGGTATGTTAATGACGGTTCCGGACAATGCCAGATCGATGATGGGATCTATGCCTATGACAATCCTACTGTAGGTGACACCTTTGCATCGATCACGGGAGCTTTAGATTACAGTAGTGGAGAATACGGTATAAATCCCCGAGATGCGGACGACTTTATCACAACAGGTGGAGATACAACCCCGCCTACAATAAATTCTGCAAATGCATCAAACGAAACAACTGTGGGTATAATCTTCAGTGAAGGTTTGGACCAAACAACTGCAGAGACCACCTCAAACTATGCAATTTCACCAGCTCTTTCCATATCTGATGCTACACTCCAAAATAACAATCAGGTGATCCTTACCACAGCTACTCAGGAATCCGGTACAGTTTATACAGTCACAGTTAATAATGTTGAAGATCTGAATGGCAATGTTATTTTGCCGAACAGTACAGTAAATTTTACCGGCTATACTCCCGGAAGCGGACCTGACCTCTTCTTCTCGGAATACATAGAAGGAACCTCACAGAATAAAGCTCTGGAAGTTTATAATGGTTCGGGTTCAACAGTAGATTTGACAAATTATAGAATAGCACAATCCTCAAACGGAAATGGCTGGGCATACTGGCACACATTTCCCGCTGGTTCGACTCTTGCTGACGGAGATGTCTGGGTCATGACTACCAATGAAGCCGATGTTCAGTTGCAGGATGTTGCCGATGAGATACTCTCTTATCCCAGTGTTGTACATCATAATGGCAATGATGCACGCGGGCTCGAGAAAACAACGGACGGTGGCACTTCATGGACACTTATAGATATTATTGGTAATCCGGACGAAGATCCCGGCACAGGATGGGACGTAGCAGGAACTCCTTCTGCAACAAAAGATCATACACTCGTTCGTAAATCCTCAATTACTGAAGGTACTGCAGACTGGACAACTTCAGCTGGCACAACTGCTGATAATTCACAGTGGATCGTCTATCCGATTGATACATTTGAATATCTTGGCTCACATGGTGAAAATGATACCACTCCCCCTACTTTGGCAAGTGCAAATGCAACTTCGGCAACAGCTGTTCAAGTTACTTTTGATGAGCAGGTCGATCAAGCCACTGCCGAAACAATAACAAATTATTCAATAGCCAATCTGACAGTTACTGATGCGATACTTCAAACACTTGGTAAAACTGTTGAACTGATAACCACTGCTCAGGATGCCGGATATGCCTACACTGTTACTGTAAGCAATGTTGAAGACCTAGCAGGCAATGTCATTTTGCCAAACAGCACTATCAGTTTTACAGGTTATGAAGAAGGTCCTACAGAAGGGCAGCTCATCTTCTCAGAATATATTGAAGGTTCGAGTAACAATAAAGCCCTCGAACTATACAATGCTTCATCTCAAACTGCGTTTCTCGATAATTACCGTGTTATCAGTTCTTATAATGGAAGTGGATGGAGCACTTCGTTATACTCCTTCCCTGTCGGTTCTACTCTCGCAGCCGGTGACGTATGGGTCATTGCAAATGAGGAGTCAGCACAGACTATTTTATCAGTTGCTGATGACATACTTGCATATAATGCAGGCGGTTATGTAGTGAGCTTCAATGGCAATGATGCCCGTGGAATAGAAATGACAACTGACGGCGGTGCAACCTGGACTCTTATCGATATGATCGGAATTCCTACAGAAGATCCCGGCACAGGATGGAGCATAGCAGGTACTACCGGTGCTACACAGGATCATACAATAGTAAGAAAAACTACAATTGAAAACGGAAATACTGACTGGACTTCGTCAGCAGGTACCAACGAAGGTGACTCGGAATGGATCGTATATCCGATTGATACCTTTGACTACATTGGTTCGCACGGCGGAGGTGTAGGCGGTAATGTTGTGATATCCAACCTTGATCCCGCCCCTGGTGAAGCTGTGACGATCACTCTCACTTATACGGATTCTCTGCAAACTCCAATCCTCTATTGGAATACAGTGCGTCAGAATCCTTTCAGCCAGATCGCGATGAGTCCTGCTAAGGATTATTCATGGGAAGTCGAACTACCCGGACAAGATGCAGGAACAATTGTATTTTTCTATATTGTCGCTGAAGATGCAGCTCAGACTTTATACTATTTCCCCACAGATGCACCTGATGAAGTCTTTGAGTACGATTATGGCATAACTGATTTTAACGCCATCCTGAAAGTTCCCCATTACACATTCTGCCCCACTCTTGGAGAAACATTCCAAATCCAGTTCCATTCTCGCACAGGTGATAAAATTGTTTTGCGACTATATAATAGTGAGGGTGTGCTCGTGAACACATTCACGAACGAAATGTCTACAGGTATGCACACGTTTGAATGGGACGGTAAAGATGACAATTGGAATACTCTTCCTCCCGGACTGTATATCTGCAACTTGGAAGTTGTTAATCCCGATAATGGTGATATTAAGAATAAATCTGTTCCCATCGTCATTTCAGCACCTTTGAAATAAATTTTTAATGAAAGGATACAAATGAAAAAATTAGGTTTCATAGTAATTATAATCCTTCTGACTACTCCCTTTATCTATGCGGAGATAAATTCAAATGTATTTGGCAACTACCAACCCTCTGCACGAGCAAGGGGTATGAGTGGAGCTTTCGTTGCAAGTTGTAACGACCCGAATGCCATATTCTACAATCCCGGAGCACTCGCATATGCAGAACAGGGAATTTCTCTTGGTTATGCTCAGCTCTTTAACAATAGCTTTGAAATTCTTATGTCCGGTGCACTTGCCTACAGATTACCCGGAATTGGAACGATCTCTCTGGGAATGCAGGCAATGGACGTCGAATTTGAAGGACAAAAACTTCAGCAGGAAGGCACATATTCTCTCGCTCATTCTTTTCTTCTTATGGGGGATGTGCATTCACAGCTCTATGTTGGATATGGAGTCAATCTTTATTACCTGAAGTTCGGTGAAACAGTCGGTGGTATAGTTCCGGGTAATTCAACCACGTACGGTGTCAACCTTGGTGCACTTGCTGTACTTCATCAGCGTACACATATTGCCTTTGCAGTGAAGAATCTGAACAATCCTTCGATGGGTTCGGATCAGACATTTGACCTTCCTCAGCATCTTGCTCTCGGTATTGCCTACGAACCATATGATGGTGTGATCACAGAAATCGATCTCTCACAAAAACTCGGAGAAGAAACGAAGATACAAGCAGGTATCGAATTTGAGGTTATGGATAATTTCTGGCTTCGAACCGGTGCATCCACCTACCCAAATAGTATATCCGGTGGATTCGGCATGCTTTTCAAAGGTGTTAAGATTGATTATGGTTTCAGCTCCCATCCCGTTCTGCCGATCACTCATCAGTTTTCTCTTGGCTATCAATTTTAATAATTTCATTATAATGAGGTATCTATGAAAGCAAATGAACGTGAAGAAAAGGGCAACACTTCTTTCATAATAAAAAGTTTTATCAAGCTCATTTTCAACTTCCTCAATCACGTAGTGAAAGACTGGGAAAACAAGTTCAGTAATAGAGGCTACAAAGAACTCTCCCAAAAATACGATGTGATAGAGAAGAAAGTTTTTAACGATATTCATGATTTAAAAAATAAGATCGAGAAACTCACAGTACGCATTTTCTGGCTCAATCTCTTTGCAGTTGTGCTTCTGTGCTGTGTGGTCATCGAACTTATTCTATTAATAAAATTGGGTTAGTATGCAAAAAGTAACATTGATTTTTAGTTTATTGTTTGTTCTCGTTGCAGGAACACTTTCTGCAAGTTCCGATCAATTAGATCTCAACAAAGCAACATACCAGCAGATACAAGCACTCCCCATCACTCCTCAGCAAGCAGAAGATATCTATTATTACAGAAATTACATAAACTTTTTCCAATCTGTATATGACCTGCTTAATATAGATAGCATTGATCAGGACACATTTTTGAACCTCAAACCTCTCGTAAAGATAGTGCCTTACGGCGTATATGATGAACGGGCACAGCGAAAAGACCAAATATATTATCTTCTCAGACGGCTTGCGCTTGATGAAGGGTCTTCTGAAGCAGTTTCCGATTTGTGGGAAGACATGCTCATGTCACCCGTCAATATCAATACTGCAACGTATCAAGACCTTTTGAACATGCCGATCGTTGGTCCCTCAGATGTAAGAGCTCTCCTTCGTCAGAGAAAATTTGGTGATTTCCAGGACTACAGAGGAATGAGAAGCGCTCCTGGACTTACTCATTACGGAGCAACCAATCTTCGTCATTATGTATCCTATCAACCGCCAAAACTCGAAGGCAAATGGAATTTTAGCTATCGCTTCAAATTCAATAATAATCCCTTCTCTGAAGAGATAACGGAAGTATTGCGTGAAAGTTATGTGCCGGACAGTCTTAACGAAAAATTTTCCATGTGGGGAATGTACGACCTAGATAATGCTGTTCCTGAAATTTCTCATAAATTCAGGGCTAAAATGGAAGACTGGTTTAACCTTGAAGTCGGCGGATTGCTTTTCTTCAAGAAGGGTGAGGACAGAGACCTGAATATGTTCCAGGAGAACAATCAGCTTTCTGATGCACTTGCTGAAAACTCAAAGTATACAGCATGTATTGATCTAAAACCTGCAGATCTTAAAGTTGTGCTTGGCAATTACAGAGCGACCTGGGGTGAAGGTCTTGTTATGGAAAATACAGATACCTTCGAGCCACGCAGAAGCGGATATGGTTTTTCAAAACGTGTTCGGGGAATTTTTCCGGATCTCTCTCCCACTGAAGAATTTGCTCTCAATGGCGCAGCAGTAGAGTATGGAAACAACTTCATGAATGCATCGCTCTTTATATCTGACGATAAGAAAGATGTGGTTATATGGGACAGCAACCATGATGGCAAACTGGATGATGACGATGATATTTTTTATTATATCGTTTCGTCACCTCGCTTCACAAATGAGCAGCTCGAGAGTGCTGAAGCCATTTTCAACGAATATCGTCCGAATCTCTCTCCCCATCCTCTTCCAAAAATCGATATGGCTTCGAGAAGAGATGCGCTTCGTGAAACAATGGTGGGTGGACATGTACAGTTCGATCCGCTCATCGGCACTCATTTCGGTGTGACAGCATATGAATCAAAATATGACCGCTACTTCAGCATTGCAGATTATGCCGACCTCGGGGAATATCTAATATATGACAGCTATTATTACAAGAAATTGGATATAAATGACTCGGAAATTTCTTCTTTATACTCAACTAAAACAGACGCATATAGGAGAAATTATCGTAGGGTATATGGTTTTGACTGGCAGACTACTCTTGATAATGTAACCTTCCAGGGAGAGTATGCAGAACTCGAAGTTGATGGGAAGCCATTTTCTCTTGGCGATGATCCGGGCGCATTGGTCATGAGTGCATTTTTTAACTATGCAAATCTAAATTTCATGATGCTATACCGCGATTATGATCTTGAATTTGATAATCCCTATGCGCGCCCCTTTGCAGAACATGAACGTTTTGACGGCACCATACTTGAGAAACAGTATTACTTGAAGAATCCTCTTGTTGCAGAAATGTCCTACAACTCACCATGGTCCCAAGCCGAAAGAGGTTTGTATATAGAAACAAGATACAAATTCCAGCGCGAACTGACACTAACTAAAGCATATCTTGATATCTGGGAGCGTAAGAGTGACGGCAGAAAAAGTGTGCGTTTCCAGGGAGAGCTTGAATACAGACCTATTTATCAGATTGCTATGCGCCTGAAACAAAAATTACAAACTAACGGCTCAGAAGATTTCTTCACACGAGCAGTCTCAAAAACCAGTGAAACAACTTGTTTGTTCAGAACATATCTCACCAACCGTGACAGGCTTGAACTTGAATACCGCTATACCAAGGTGTGGATGGCGCCTTATACAAACCTCACTAATACTGCCGAACCCGGGCAGACTTATATTCTCCCAACAGCCGACGTGCTCAATCATGGAGACATGATCTGTGTGAACTACTTACACAATTTCACCAATTATTTCAGCGTGGAAGGTTCCTTCCTTTTCTGGAACGGACATGGTGTAAGCCATTGGGATTGGGAAGATATGGAAATCGATTTTATGGGCAGTCAGGGAATGAAATTCTGGTTTACAATGTATAATCGAATTTCAAACAGTTTGGCAATTTCTTTTAAGTATAAAGTGAAACATTATCAGGATGACGAACTCTATCTCCGCCAGTACAATGTACCTGTTTCCGGCACGAACTATGTTGCTCAAACAAAGCACAAAGACAGCTCCATCAGGCTGCAGCTCGACTGGACGTTTTAATGGAAAGAGAAGAAATAATAGCACGCAGATTAACGCTGATGCAACAGATAAACACTGATTAAGAAATGGATAAAATGAAAAAGAAGTTAAATACAAAATATTTATCTGCTATAATCAACCCGATCTGTGTTCATCGGCGTCCTATTAATTAAATATGGAATATAAATACTCGGATTTAACGGATAAGATCATTAACTGTTTCTATAAAGTTTATAATACTTTGGGTTACGGTTTTCTTGAAAAGGTTTATGAAGATTCGTTGAAACTTGAACTCGAAACGTGCAATTTCTCGGTTGAAGCTCAGAAACCGATACGGGTGTTTTATAAAGAAGACCTCGTTGGAGAATATTTTGCAGACTTAGTTG
>JAGHCS010000180.1 GCA_021160355.1 Candidatus Cloacimonadota bacterium | reverse complement strand
GTGAATCATTTTTGTGCCAGTACTTTACGACGATTCGTCCCGCTATCATCTTTTATTATTTATTAGCTTATTTTTGTGTTATAATGAGAAAGTGACATGCCCCTGAAAAATTTTGGGGGTATCCCAATTTTATAAATCCTTAAACCAATATCCAACGCAATTTTTCTCTATCAAGAAGAGTCCGGCTTTAGCCTGGAGGTGTGTGAAAACCTTACGAAGAGTCTAAGTAAGGAGAACTTCGAAACGGTTGTATTCCAAATTTCAGATCGCTGTTCTTCATTCATCATTAAAAAACTTCGTCTTGCAATGGTCTATGGCGACTCACATAATATTTTCTTTGTGTTCTCCGCGTATCTCTTTCTCTGCGATCTTTGGTTGAAACCTTATCGTTGTAAAAAAATAAATCGTGCAAATCAGCGATTTAAATTACTTTTGTGCTTTTCGTGTCTTTCGTGGTTTCATATAATAAAAAAGCACGGCATCATTAGACTCCGTGCTTTATGTATTTGGGGGTTATTGAATTACATAATACCAAGGAATTGCTGAATTGCAGGTGAGAATGCAACGATCATTCCGGCAAACACAATACTGACCATACTCATCAATTTAATAAGAATATTGATCGAAGGTCCAGCTGTATCCTTGAAAGGATCGCCGACCGTATCACCAACAACACATGCTTTATGAACATCAGATCCCTTGCCGCCATAATGACCGATCTCCACATATTTTTTTGCATTATCCCATGCGCCGCCAGAGTTGTTCATCATAATTGCTAGCGTAAAACCGGTTGTTAATCCTCCTGCAAGAAGTCCCATCACACCGGAAACACCAAGAATGAGACCAACAACAATAGGAGTGAGAATGCCAAGAAGGGCCGGAGCAACCATTTCTTTCTGAGCGCCTTTTGTAGAGATAAGCACACATTTTGCATATTCGGGTTCTGCCTTTCCTTCCATGATGCCGGGAATTTCCTTAAATTGTCTGCGGACTTCTGCAACCATATCACCAGCAGCTCGTCCAACTGCTTTGAGCGTCAATGCTGCAAAGACAAAAGTGACCATTGCGCCAATGAAGAGACCGATAAGCATTTTCGGATTCATAAGCGTAATATTATAATGTTCAACAAAATTAGCTATGGTAGCAGTGCTTAGATCAACACCTGCGATCATAGTTTCGCCTGCGAACTTCAATCCGGTGCGTACTTCTTCAAGATAGGACGCAAGAAGCGCCATTGCAGTAAGCGCTGCGGAGCCGATCGCAAATCCCTTTCCTGTTGCAGCTGTTGTATTTCCGACTGAGTCGAGGGCATCGGTGCGTTCCCGTACCTCTTTTGGAAGTTTGGACATCTCAGCATTTCCACCGGCATTGTCCGCTATAGGACCAAAGGCGTCCATCGCCAGGGTGACACCGAGTGTAGATAGCATACCGACAGCACCAAAACCGATTCCGTATAATCCCATTTCAGGAATGCTGAAACCCTTACTCACTGCAAAAGCAGAAAGAATGGCAACGGCAATAATAATAACTGGGGCGCCTGTGGATTTCATCCCAACTGCAAGTCCGTCTATTATCACAGTTGCAGGTCCGTATTCCGCTTGTTTTGCTATTCCTCGGGTTGCTTTAAAGCTATAAGATGTTGAGCGTTCAGTAAAAACTCCGATCAAAATACCCGCGAGCAATCCTATGACCATGGCAAAAAATACACCCAGTGAATATTCAGGAGGAAGCATCCATTTGGTTACAAAGAATGCAACGATCGCGATGAGGATCGAACTTCCATAAACACCCTTGTTTAATGCGAACATCAGGTCTTTGGTTGTGGCATCCTCTTTAGTTGAAACCATATATATGCCAAGTACTGAGAGAAATGCACCGATACCAGCAAGAACCATAGGAGCAGTGACGAAACGAATTGCAAGATCATGAAGTGCGGGATTTATTGCTGCAATTTGGGTGAAAGCTGCCATTCCAAGCGCGGCAGTTGCTAGGATCGAACCGGCATATGATTCATAGAGATCAGCGCCCATACCTGCCACATCACCAACGTTATCTCCAACATTATCTGCAATTGTTGCAGGATTGCGTGGATCATCTTCAGGAATTCCTGCTTCGATCTTACCCACAAGGTCAGCACCGACATCAGCAGCTTTGGTATAAATACCTCCACCAAGACGAGCAAAAAGTGCCTGAGTGGATGCACCCATTCCGAAACTTAACATCACGACCGTAATAGTATGAAGGTCCATCTTGAAAGAATTGAGTATAAAGAACCATGCGGAGATATCGACAAGAGCAAGACCTACAACGACCAGCCCCATCACCCCGCCAGCCCGGAATGCAACAGTGAGACCTTTATTGAGACTCTGACGTGCACCTTGAGCAGTTCTATTAGATGCAAGTGTTGCAGTGTTCATGCCTATCCAACCCGCCAGTCCGCTGAAAAAACCTCCGGTCAGAAATGCCCACGGAATGAGCGGGTGGAGTACCTTCAGCACCCAAGCCATAATATTAAAAACAATGAATGCAACAATAAAAAATATTCCAACGCCTTTATATTGCTGTTTGAGATAAGCAAAAGCTCCTTCTCGCACATATTTAGCGATTTTCTGCATCTGCGCATTTCCCGGATCTTCCTTCTTTACACCTTTATAAAGGATAAAAGCAAAGATCAAAGCGGTAACAGCACCGGCAGGAGCAACGATCCATAACAAAGGGATATTCATAGGGGATCCTCCTGAGATTAATGTTGATTTTTGGTCAGATTTTTTAGCCCCTTTATGTTTGTCAAGGATAGGGGGAACGAGAGGGTAAATTGGACTGCTGATAGTAACACAGATCCCAATCTTGTTAAGGTACTTATAGAATTCAAAATCTGAGATTTTATATGAGGTAAGAGGTATGTTAACTCGTAAGAAATAATAAGCTTATTAAATCTGTATTACCCTAAAAACAGTATCTAATTCATCATAACTAAATAGGAAATTACCATGCTAAAGAGGTTCGATTTTAAATTTCAATATCTTTCTCAGAAAAACTTGACACGTTAACTAATACCAAATGTTTTACCGACCAAATAATTTACTTCAAAAATAATTTATTAAATGATTAGACCTAAATGCTTGAATGAGAAAGGACAGAAATGGTCGTTTCAAAATCCGATCTAATTAAATTTTTCAATTCAATACAACCACAGTTTGATATTTTTGTTCCCTATAAAACAGAAAGAGAAATAGACGATCTCGAATTCAACAAATATGATCCTGATAAAGAATTTGTGCTAGATAAATATAGAACTGTCGATCCCGTAAGAGCTCTGTTTTATATGCCTTCCGAGAGCGTGCTTCCTCCTTCTGCAAAATCAAACAAGAGGATCATTGCAGGTGTGAAAAACTGCGACCTTCTCGGGCTTGCGGTTCTGGATGATGCACTTCTCAAGGATAATTTTATTGAGCCGAATTATAAAATCTGGAGAGATAATTCTTACATCATAAGCTGCGATTGTACAGATGCATTGCAGACATGTCATTGTGTTTTACTTGATAATAATCCATATCCAAATAACGATACAGAAGGTCAAGCATTATTCGATCTCAATCTTTCTCCAGTTGATGATAAATTTATAATTACGGTTGGCAGTAAGAAGGGCGAAGAACTTCTTGAGAAAATAAAGGAAGAGTGCTCATTGGCTGAAGTTACTGATAATGAAAAAGAAATTCTCGAGGCAAATCGTGCAGAAGTACTCAAAAAAGTCAGAGACATTAATACCGATTTTTCAATGGACAGAAACTATGATGTCATCACGGAAAATAAAGAAGCTTCTGTTTGGAAAGAGTTCTGCAATGAATGTGTGCAATGCGGTGCATGTACAAATATATGCCCGACCTGTTACTGTCTTATCCTAAACGATGAAAGCACAAAAGAGGAATTCCGCAAGGTTCGCTCGTGGGATTCCTGCCAGCTAGCCGGATATGCTGAGGTTGCCGGCGGAGGAACTCCCCGTGAACACCGATGGGAAACCTTTAGAAATCGCTATCAATGCAAACATAATTTTTTAAAATATAATTTCGATAAATTAGGATGCACAGGATGCGGACGCTGTATTTCTGCCTGTCCTGCTGGAATCGATTTACGAGAAGTTATTCAAAGTTTACAGGAGGTTTAGGTTGCCAGACAAAAACCCCTACGAAGTATTAAAAGCAGATGTCCTCGACGTCATAGAAGAATCACCAACCATCAAATCTTTCTATCTCAAACCGGAAAGACAATTTGAGTTTGTCACAGGACAGTTCATTGAGCTCTCATTACCAGGAATTGGTGAAGCGCCTTTTACTCCATCTTCATCACACTATGAGAAGGAGAAAATCTGGGTGACCATCATGAATGCCGGATTTGTAACCAATGAAATTCACAAAGTCCAAAAGGGTGATGTTATGGGCATTCGCGGACCCTATGGAAAGGGTTATCCTCTTGATGTTTTTAAGGGAAAGGATGTGCTTCTTCTTGGCGGCGGTGTGGGGCTTGCTCCACTGCGTTGTCTCCTTCAGACAATGATCCACGATATTAACGATTACAAAAGCATAACTGTATGCTTTGGGGCTCGCACTCCGGATGACATGATCTATAAAGATCAGATTGCTGACTGGAAAAAGCACGAAAAAATTCATCATTTATGCACGGTTGATAAATGCTCTGAGAGTGATATCTGGAAAGGGAAGACCGGTGTCGTTACAATTCTTCTGGATGATATTAAGGTTGATCCGCAAAACGCTATAGCCGTAGTGTGCGGACCTCCTATCATGATGAAATTTGGCACCTTCTCACTTCTCGATAAAGGATTTAAACCGGAAAATATTTATCTCTCAATGGAGAAAAAGATGTACTGCGGATTCGGGCAGTGCCGCCATTGCGTGATGGGCAAGTACTATGCGTGCAAAGACGGTCCCGTGTTCACCTATGAACAGATCAAAGACGAAGAAAAAATCTGGGATTAAGTTTATATATTAAAGGAAAGACAGTATCATGAAAAGATTATTTGTAGATATACCTAAGCTTCTCAAAGAAGAAAGTCTCGAATGCATTGATTGTGAATATCTGTATCACGAAGGAGCTAATCGCGGTGTATTTTCTATTGTAGAAATCGCAGAATTCGGCGCTTACTGCCGTCAGTGCAAGGAATCTTTCTGCATCGAAGCATGCCCTAAAGATGCACTCGAGCATAGTAAGACAAATATGATCTTGCGTCATAATATGCGCTGCGTCGGATGTAAAAGCTGCATCCTTGCATGCCCTTTTGGTACGATCTTTCCGGAGGTTATCAACTATATTTCGCAGAAATGTGATTTCTGTTTAAATCAATTGGAAATTGACCCCAATTTTATTCCGCTTTGTGTAAAAACTGCGCCAAATGAGACATTGACAATGGTCGATATAGATGAAGATGATCCTGAGAATAACATTTATCTTGTCGGCAGCAGAATGGTAGTAAAGACGCATCATTGGCGCAACAAAGTCGGGAAAAATAAATAGTGTATGATGATGAGGTTCAGGAGATAATATGCTAAAATATTTGTTCTATTTGCTCGTGTTCCCGGGTTTTCTGTTTGCATCCGTATTTGGTCTTATCGTCGGATGGATAGAGAGAAAAGTCAGCGCACGAGTACAATTCCGTGTTGGTCCTCCATTTTTTCAGAATTTTTATGATGTATTCAAACTGTGGGGAAAAGAGATCATTCTTATTAGGAATACACCTTATTTTATATTTGTCATTGCGCCGATCATTGCTTTTGCTACAGTAATAATGACCTCTACGATCGTGGGTATGACTTTCTTCTACGGAGTCGGCATCGGCGGAGATCTGCTTTTCATTATATATCTTATGGTGATTTACTCCATTGCATTGATACTTGGAGCTTCTTCAACAGGGAATGTCTATTGCAGTATCGGAGCAGGACGAGAAATGAAAATGCTCATTTCCGACGAACTGGCTTTTATCCTGGTTATTCTTGTTCCAATTATTCAGGCGGGATATAAGATCGATCTTACACAAATTTTAGCATATCAGAGCGCAAATGGTATGATAATCGGCAGTGCTTCAGGCATTATTGCATTCATCGTTGGTATACTCTGCCTTCAGGCAAAGATGGGTATGGTTCCTTTTGATATTGCAGAAGCAGAAACTGAAATCGTTGAAGGTCCGCTTATGGAGTATTCTGGTCCATTACTTGCTTTCTGGAAACTGGCACATTATATGATGTATGTGTTCCTTCCAATGCTCCTCGTCATTCTTTTCTGGGGCGGAATGAGTTTTGCTTCTTTTGGATCAATAATGGCTGGAATCGGGAAGTATCTGCTCATAGTTGTACTCATGATTCTTATCAGAAATACAAATCCTCGAGTGCGAATTGATTCTGCAATTAATTTTTTCTGGAAATGGGCAAGCCCTCTTGCTCTCATCGCCGTAATTCTGGCAATCATAGGAGTGTAAATTATGGCTTTTTACAATAAAATTATTAAGAAATCAATCTGGGTTTTTCATGTAAGTGCAAGCCCGTGCAATAACTGCGATATTGAAATTCTCGATCTCATTACCCCCGGATATGATGTTGAGCGGTTCGGTATCAAGCTTGTCGGCTCAGTACGTCATGCTGATGTTCTTCTTGTGACCGGTGTGGTATCATATAAAGTTGCACCACGCATCAAACAATTATACGAGCAGGCTGCCAAACCTCTTTTTGTGATCGGTATCGGGACCTGTACTGCTGGCGGCGCAACCTTTAAAACAAGCTATAATAAAGCAGGAATCCCTCTTGAGAATGTCATTCCTGTTAATGCCTATGTGACAGGATGTCCACCGAAACCCGAAGCTATGATAGATGGCGTATTAAAATTATTAGGAACATTAAAATGAGCGATAAAGATACTGAATTTTTTGAAAAATTTCAAGATAAAATAACGAGAGTTATTAAAAAGCCAAGAAGAATTTATTTCAATATAAAGAACGAAGATCTCTGGGAGATTGCGGATTATCTCTTCAATACAATGGGGTGCCGTCTTTCTATCTGTACTGCGACAGAGGTTTATGACGGGCTCGAAGTTCTTTATCATTTCTCTGATGACACAACAGGAATTTATTATAATCCACGTGTCAAAACAGGGCTGGAAAATCCCGAGATAAATTCTATTGCACCAATGATTGCCGGTGCAAATTGGATCGAAAGAGAAATGTATGATCTTTTTGGCATCATGTTCAAAGGACATCCCGATCTGAAGAAATTGCTGACGATCAACAGTCCGCATTTTGGCGAGGATGACCATCCTATGCGTTTTAATCGCAACAGAACAAAAGAGAAGTAACAGGTTATGCAGAGGAGCATGCAATGAGCAAATGTAGAATTCCTTTAGGTCCTTTTCATCCATTGTTGGAAGAAGCGGAATTCTTTGATATAAAAGTCGAAGGTGAAAAAGTCGTTGATATTGAGATGGAAACAGGTTGGATGCACAGGGGTCATGAAAAGATCTCGGAGACGAAGTCATACACCCAGTCAATCTTCCTTGTGGAGCGTATTTGCGGGATTTGTTCGACTTCGCATCCCTTTGCTGCCGCTCATGCAATGGAAGACGTTGACAATGTAGAAATACCTGAACGAGCGCAATATATACGAATTTTTATTGGAGAAATGGAAAGAATTCACAGCCATCTTCTATGGTTGGGTCTTGCGGGACATTTCATAGGATATGATACTCTCTGGATGTGGGCATGGAAATATCGTGAGCCAGTTCTTCAAATTTTTGAAAAAGTCTCCGGCAACAGAAATCATTATGCAATGTTCCGTGTCGGTGGAGTAAGCAGAGATTTTGATAATGCCCTGATTCCTGAAATTCACCCTACTCTGGATATGCTCGAAAAGAAAATGCTCATGATCGCAGGCGCAGCACAAGATGATCCTGTTTTACGTTCACGCCTTAAAGGTGTGGGCGTGCTTACAAAAGAAGCAGCTATAAATTATTGTGCAACAGGACCAACAGCACGTGCTTCCGGTGTCGATATAGATGTGCGCCGTGATGATGGGCTTGAATATGACCTGGTAGATTTTCCTGTTCGTGTCCTCCACAATGGCGATGTATATGACAAACTCGTCGTTCGTGTGCTCGAGATCATTGACTCGGTAAACATTGTTCGTCAATGCCTTGAAGCATTCCCCAAAGTTGGTGGTGAATATCTTAATAAAGTAAAACACATTTCTCCGGGAGAAGGTATCGGTCGCTATGAAGCTCCGAGAGGAGAAGTTTTTCATTATATTCGCAGCGATGGCTCGAACCGTCCTCTTCGTCATAAAGTGCGTGCTCCCAGTTTCTCAAATATTCCAACGTACAAGGCATCCTGTGTAGGCATTCCTCTTGCTGATGCACTTATCACTCTTGCTGCTGTCGATCCGTGTTATTGCTGTACAGAACGCAGTATTCGCGTTGTTGATAAAAATAATAAAAAATTAGAGCATAATCTATTAACCATGTCTCGTGAGAAAACTGCAAATCTCAAAAAAGCAGTTGCCGGCAGCGAGAAAACACCCATTGATAGAATTTTTGAAGATTAGGAATTCAAGAAGAAAGGGTACATAAATGTTGAATAATTATCTATTTTTGCTTGTCGTTATCCCGATAATTGCAACCATTATTAATCTTTTTGTACCAAAGATTATAAAGAAAGTTATCACTCTTGCTTCTGTGATTTGGTCGCTGGTGCTTAGTATCAAAGTATTCAGTGCATCTGCTCTCAGCTTTTCATTATTTGGCTTAACGCTTTTCCAGACTGATGTATTATCAAAGTTCATTTTGCTATTCATCAATATCCTGAGCACGATCATTCTCATTTACTGCCTGAAAAATGTGAATAAAAAATATGAGGGAAATTTCTTCCTGCTTTTCACATTGACGGTCAGTTTCTGTAATGGTGTTGCACTGAGTTCCAATATGATCGCTTTTATAATTTTCTGGGGACTTTCCGGATTGCTTATCTATCTATATGACCTTCTCAATGCTCCAAAAAGTGCAGAAAGCGCTCGCAAATCCTTTATTATTATAGGCACATCTGACGTACTACTCCTCTTCGGCTTGATAGTGATGTATGTGCTCACGCAAAATAGCACTCTATTTATAACAAAAATTGCTTTAACAAATGTCATAACATATATTGCATTTTTCTGCTTATTGCTTGCCTCATTTGCAAAAGCAGGTGCATTCCCTATGCATACCTGGGTGCCTGATTTTGCCAAAGATGCACCTATTGAAAGTGTCGCACTTCTCCCTGCAGCCCTTGATAAACTTCTCGGAATATATCTACTTGCGCGTATTATGAATTCTTTGTTCATATATCCGTTTGTGATAAGGGCGATAGTGATGATACTTGGTGCGCTGACGATCATCATTGCTGTTATGATGGCTTTAATTCAACATAATGGAAGAAAACTTCTTGGATATCATGCTGTCAGCCAGGTCGGTTATATGGTACTCGGTCTTGGAACGGGCACTCCGATTGGTATAATCGGCGGTTTGTTCCACATGATAAACCATGCAATCTACAAATCAAGCTTGTTTCTTTCATTCGGTTCAGTTGAAAAGAGAACCGGTACACCAGAGCTCGATAAATTAGGTGGTCTTGCAAAGAAGATGCCACTTACTTTTATCGCCGCTTTGATTGGAGCGTTATCAATTTCTGGTGTTCCACCGTTTAATGGATTCTTTTCAAAGTGGATGGTGTACCAGGGTGTTCTTGTTACTGCTTCTCAGCAGGGCAGGATCTGGCAAATCGTGCTGAATGTATGCTTTGTGCTTGCTATATTCGGGAGTGCATTAACACTTGCGAGCTTTATAAAATTCCTCCATTCAACCTTCCTTGGGAAATTACCCAAAAAATATGAAGCTGTTAAAGAGATCAGTTTCAATAACTGGTTTGCCAACCTTTTACTCGGCGCTCTTTGTATAATATTCGGTGTTTTCGTATTTGCGATTCCGGTCAAATGGTTCCTGTTACCGATCATTGGCGCGGGTACTATTAAAACACTGCTTCTAGGATTTTATAGTTCAAAAATTATACTTTACTTCTTTGCAGCATCCATCCTCCTCGGAATTATCATTTATGTTGTATTTAAAAAGATAAGATTCGATAATGAATATGTCGGAACCTATCCTACGACAGACGAACACAGCGCTACTGGGGTAGAATTCTACAATGAAATTTCTTCTATGAAACCGTTCAACAAGATCTACGAGTGGGCAAATAAAAAATATTTTGATATATATAAATGGGGGACTGTGTTCTCCCTTTGGCTTGGTGACGTTTTCCATAAGCTCCATTCCGGACTGTTGCATACGTATGCGATCTGGACGCTTGCGGGTCTGGTTGTTGTCACCATAATTTTATTAAGTGCCATTTAGTTTTAAGGAGGCTTAAGTGCCAGTTGATGTTTGGTTGTACTTTATTTTAGGATTCATGATAATCGGTTCGATTGCCAGTCTGGAAATAAAGAACATACTTTCTTCGATCATTACCATTGGTGTGGTTGGATTGGGTTTGTCTTTAGCGTTTCTTTTCTTAGGAGCTCCGGATCTTGCACTTGTTCAGTTCGTGTTCGAAATTCTCTGTGTGATCATCTTGATCCGCGCATTTGCAAAACGTTCTATTGAAGTTCGTGCGCTTCGCAGAGATGTACCGGAAACAATTATTGCAATTGTTATACTTGCAAGCATTTTTGTGTTGAGCATTTTTGCATTCAAGGATCTGCCCTCATTCGGCAAACCGATCGTGCGTGTTGCAGAGCGTTATCTTGCACAAGCAGGAGTGGAAACCGGTTCTCAAAATATCGTCACCTCCGTTATTCTGAACTATAGAATATATGACACACTTGGTGAAGTTACTGTACTCTTTACCGCGATCTTAGGTACATTCACCATATTACGTAAAACAGGGAGGAAGAAAAGACATGCAGAATAATTTTCCCAATGAAGGTATGTCCGTAATTGTCAAAACAATTACCCGGTTTACTGTGTGGTTGATCTTCTTATATGGTCTTTATATTGTTCTTCACGGTCATCTTTCACCAGGTGGCGGTTTTGCGGGTGGTGTGATTATTGCCCTTTCTTATGTTCACTTGACCCTTGCGTATGGTAAGAATTTTGTGTTAGCCCGAGTAGATAAGTTTGCAATGAACAGTCTGGAATCTATTGCAGCGATCCTCTTCGTGCTCACAGGCATTGTCGGATTATATGTGGTCGGCAATTTCCTCGCAAACTTTATGGGAATCGGCAAACTCTATACACTCATAAGTGCCGGCTACATTCCTATGTTGAATATCTTTATTTGTGTGAAGGTTGGCATGGGATTGTACCTCGTATTCTACTATTTAGCCAGTTTTAAACCACAGGAAGGATAAGATATGATATTATATTTAATGTGCTTTTTCCTCTTTTTGGTTGGTGTATACGGCGCGATCACAAAAAGAGATCTGATTAAGATAATACTTGCAATTGGTATCATGGGTTATTCCGTAAATCTGTTCCTCGTGTTGCTTGCCTACAGAACTGGAGCTCTTGCACCGATACTTGAGAAAGGATTCAATGTACCAATGGTTGATCCTATTCCTCAAGCTCTTGTGCTCACATCTATTGTTATTGAACTTGGTGTTACTGCACTTATGGCTGCGCTTGCGATCAGGATCTATCAAAAATATGATACATTCGATATTACGAAGATCAGGAGATTACAAGGATGATATTATCACAGTTTATTTTCGTCCCTTTACTTGCCGCTTTTCTTATTGTTCTCTTTGCCCGTAAAAAGGAAAATATCGCTGCTGTTATTGCCCTTGCTGCCTGTGCATGGATTTTGATCGTTTCGTTCATTGCCTTCTTTAAACTCCCAGCCCATGGAGGTATGATCCTCAACAATACAAGTGGATGGAGCATACCATATACGATCAGTTTGGTCCTGGATAATCTTTCTGCATTTATGCTGATAGTGGTAAACCTTGTTGCATTTCTCTCTGCATTCTATGCGATTCAGTACATAAATCATTTCACGGGCAAATGGAATTTCTTTGCGCTCTTTATGCTGATGCTGACCGGAATGAATGGAGTGATTCTTACAGGTGACTTCTTTAACCTATATGTTTTCATGGAGATATCACTTATTTCTGCTTATGCCCTTGTTGCCTTTGGTACTGAATCCGAAGAGCTTGAAGCATCATTCAAATATGCCACAATGGGTGCGATCACTTCTACAATGATACTGTTCGGTATCGGAATACTCTACAGTTATACCTCCACGCTTACAATGGCAGATGTCGGACTTCAACTGAGAAATGTCGGAACACCCAAACTGCTTTTCCTTGTGTATGGTTTATTTATTGCAGGTTTTGGTTTGAAAACAGCGCTCGTTCCTTTCCATGCGTGGCTTC
Organism: Candidatus Cloacimonadota bacterium; assembly: GCA_021160355.1. Taxonomy (GTDB): domain Bacteria; phylum Cloacimonadota; class Cloacimonadia; order JGIOTU-2; family JGIOTU-2; genus Celaenobacter. The sequence continues at coordinate 15,399 of JAGHCS010000180.1, read as the reverse complement.
CTGACGCGCATCCCTCAGCACCGGCTCCGATCTCAGCAATGCTTTCCGGTGTACTAATAAAAACGCTTGGGGTATATGCTTTAGTAAGGATTTTCTTCAATGTATTCGGAGCCCCTACAGTTGTATTGCAGATACTTATGCTGCTTGGAACACTCTCGATCGTGATTGGAGGATTTCTCTCGGTTGTGCAATGGGATTTCAAACGGCTGCTGGGATTTAGCAGTATCAGCCAGATTGGGTATGTTGTTATTGGTTTTGCACTCGGCACACCTCTCGGTATTCTCGGCGGCTTACTACATCTTTTCTATCATGCGATATTCAAATCATTACTCTTCTTAGACAGCGGAGCAGTTGAATATGCAACCGATACACGAGATCTGCGGCAGTTAGGTGGGCTTTCGAAAGAAATGAAAGTCACCTCCGCAACAACAATGGTAGGCACATTATCGATTTCAGGAATTCCGCCATTTAATGGATTTTTCAGCAAACTCATTATTATCATTGCGTGTATTTCTGCAGGACAGATCGTTGTGGGTATTATTGCTGCACTTGTGAGTATTGTCACTCTTGCCTATTTCCTGAAAGTTCAAAAGCACGCCTTCTTTGGCAAAAAAGGTTCTGCAAAAGTACTTGAGAAAGTTCCCTTTGCTATGAAAACAGCGATGATCATTTTAGCCGCACTGTGCCTTATCAGTTCTGCCATTATGATTCCCTCAATTAGAAAACAATATCTGAATCCCATAGTGGACACTGTTATGGGAAAAACTTCATATATCGACAAAGTCGAACCCTATCTTGATAAAGGGGGTGTTAAATGAAGCTTGAAACAAAAAGCCGGATTGTTGTCTTTTTTATGTCCTTATTAGTGTGGATATTGATAACAATGGTTTTCAGTATTCCGTCATTGGTTGCAGGCATCGTCGTAGCACTTATCACTGCGATCTTTGCAGGAGAAATGCTGATCATAACCGAAAGAAAATTTCATTTAAAGCGAGTATGGTACACAATTGAATATCTCTTAAAATTCACCTGGGAACTGATCAAAGCGAACTTCCATGTGGCGTACATTGTTATTCATCCTCTTCTTCCGATCAAGCCCGGAATCGTTAAAGTGAGAACAAAACTCAAAAGAGATTCTGCGCTCACCATGCTTGCCAATTCAATAACCTTAACTCCCGGAACATTAACAGTAGATGTTGATGTTGATAATCAAGTTCTCTATGTACACTGGATAGATGTGAAATCTACCGATATAGAGCAAACCACAAAAGATATAGGTGGTCGCTTTGAAAAACTACTCGAGGAGATTTTTGAATGAGAGTTTTTAGATGGTTTATAGGTTTACTTTTCATTGCAGCATTCTTTGTAATAAATTTTGTTGTATTTACTGAAATTCCCTTCAACTATAAGTTGATCAACGTGCTCTTATTTTGCTCTTTGTTCATACTTATACGAGTGGTGAAAGGACCTTCAGTTGCAGATCGTATTGTAGCAATTGACATTCTTGGTATTCTCATCATAGGAATATGTGCGATACTTGCTATAGCGCTGCAACGCTCATATTTCATTGATATTGGTATTGCCTGGGGTCTTCAAAGTTTCATCGGAGCTTTGGCGCTTGCCAAATTCTTAGAAGGGAGGTCACTCGATGCCTGATCTTGCATTTAATCAAATTATCGGCTATGTAATTATCTGTATTGGTATTATTTTTGATCTTTTTGGTGTGCTCGGACTTGTTCGCCTTCCAGATGTGTATAATCGTCTTCAGGCAGCGACAAAAAGTGTGACTTTTGGTTCTGCAGGGATCCTGTTTGGTGTATTCGTTTACTCCGGCTTCAATGCGATGGGCTTCAAGGCAATTTTAGCTGCCATATTTGTTCTTTTGACTTCCCCTGTATCTGCCCACGCGATTGCTAAAGCTGCTCACAAAGCAGGAATCAAATTGACCGATAAGACAATCATTGACCTGTATCGCCAAGACAAAGAAAAGAGTGAGGAACAGAAATGATTATTCCAAAACTTCGAGAATTAGGTGAAGCACTTGTATCACTTTTTTCAAAACCAATAACGAGCAAATACCCCTTCACAAAAAAGCCGTACGAACCGGTAAAACAGTTCAAGGGAAAACCGATATATAATGAAGAAGAATGTGTTGGATGTGGTTCATGCGCACAGGTCTGTCCTGCAGGCGCGATCGAAATGATAGATATTCCTGAAGAGGGCAAACGTATATTGCAAGTAAATTACACAAATTGTATATACTGCGGGCAATGCGAAGAACACTGTATAACTCAAAAGGGTATTAAGCTTTCCAATGAATACATTACCGCCACGTTCAGTCCGGGCAAAGAAGCAGATTTCATGAAGATCGAAAAGAAACTCATCGTCTGTCCTGTTTGTGGAACAAAGATAGCTACAGAAGATCACATGAACTGGCTGGTTGAAAAATTAGGTCCAAAAGCTTATGGTAATCCTAATCTTCTCGCCTTCATACAACTTCGTTACCAGGATCTGCCTGATGCAAAAATAAAGAAAGATAAACTCAGAAGAGAAGATTATTATAAATTGATGTGTCCACGTTGTAGGCACCAGGTTGTTGTCGAAGATGCATTCTGATGAGTTAAAAAAATTATTTATCTCCATAAAAGATAAACGAATCCTATTTGTGGGGCTGGGAAATTATCAGCGCGGCGATGATGGCGTAGGTTTATATATTGTTGAACAACTGAAGTCAAAATGTAAAAAAAAAATTTTACACATCTGATCGCAGAAACAACACCCGAAAATTACTTGAAAACCTTTACTTCCAAAGATATTGATTCCATCATTTTTTTTGACGCCTGCAGGTTTACATCCAAACTAGGAGAGATAAAAATCTTGAACCCAAAAGAAATTAGCACTTTCTCTACTTCTACTCATACGAGCTCAATGAGTGTGATCGCCGAGTATATTCATAAGTTTTCTGACGTGATGGTAAAAGTATTGGGCATCAATATACGAAATGCTCATTTTACACCGGAAATTTCACCGAATGTAAAAGAGAGTGCGGATTCTCTTATAATGATGATAAAAGATGCAACAAGCTGAGATATTACTTACAGGAATAGTGCAAGGAGTCGGATTTCGACCATTCGTAAAGAGAACCGCCCTTGAGAACGGCATCATTGGATATGTTGAGAACCGCGAGTTTGGTGTTAAAATAATTGCACAGGCATCAAAGAAAATTATTGAGAAGTTTTTACAAGATATCCTTGATAAAGCTCCGGCAGTCTCGACAATTCTCACGCATTCAATAAAATATCTTGATCAAGAACTTTCGGAATATAGTTCTTTTGAAATTGCGCCGAGTAAAAAGAAGGGAGAGATTTCAGCACTTATTCCACCTGATATTGCTACATGTGATGTATGTGCACAGGAAATTTTTGATGAGAACGACAGGCACTATCAGTATCCATTTACAAATTGTACAAACTGCGGACCACGATTTTCGATAATACAATCAATTCCTTATGACAGAAAAAACACGACAATGAGAAAATTCATTATGTGTGATGACTGCAATCGGGAATATACAACAGTTGAAGATAGAAGATATCATGCCCAGCCGAATGCCTGCCCCAAATGTGGACCGGAATTGCGTTTTATAGAAATTATAGATGAGAGCCCGATTGCAACTGCAAAAAGAGAGAAGGCGTTTGAAAAGACCATATCACTCCTGCAAACTGGAGAGATCGTGGCGATCAAAGGAATTGGGGGTTACCACCTTGTATGCAATGCACTGAATAAAGAGGTTGTGGAAAACCTTAGGAATTTGAAGTTCAGACCGCATAAACCTTTTGCATTGATGGCACGGGATATTGAAACCATAGAAGAATATTGCGAAGTAAATATGGACGAAAAGAATATGCTGGAAGGGCAGCAAAAACCGATAGTGCTGCTTTCTAAGAAAAATGATATTCTTGAGCATGTAGCTCCGGGTGTTAAAGATCTCGGTTTTATGCTTCCTTATACTCCGCTGCATTATCTGCTTTTCAAACAATTTCGTTTGCTTGTATTTACCAGCGGTAATGTTTCTGAAGAAGCTCTTGAAAATAATGACGATTCTGCATATCAGAATCTTGCAAATATAACCCAATATTATCTTTCCTATAACAGAGAAATATTTAATCGCATCGATGACTCGATCGTTACGTATGCAGGGGATCAAAGAATTTTGATAAGAAAAGCGCGCGGTTTTGTGCCCAAGCCGATTAACATTAAAAGGGGAATCGGGAAACCGCAGATATTCGCATCCGGCGCAGATATGAAGAGCTCTTTCGGTCTCACTAAGGAAAATATATTTCTTGGCAGCCAATATCTCGGAGATCTTGCCTATACATCAAATACGAAATTTTATAAGGAGTCACTAAATTATTTTCAATCGATTTTCGAAATGAAACCGCAGGTCGTTATAGCGGATTCTCATCCAAATTATTTTTCGACAATGATTGCACAAGAATTTGCCGAAGAAAACGAACTGCCAATTCATAAAATACAACATCATAAAGCTCATATCTATAGTGTAATGGCGGAAAACGATCTTGAAAATGTATTAGGAGTTTCATTTGACGGGACCGGTTATGGAGAAGACGGAAATGTCTGGGGTGGAGAATTTTTTATTATTAATAAAACGGAATCGGAAAGATTTGCCCATTTAAATTATGTTGCCATGGTTTCAGGGGAGCGCGCTGCGAAAGAGCCGTGGAGAATGGCATTGATATATTTGTACAACTATTATCCTGAAAAAGTCGAGAGCATCATCACGGAAAAGAAATTTCCACAGAAAGATATGATCTTTCTTCAACTCCTCAATGATTCCGTAAGAATTCAAACCTCAAGCATGGGAAGATTTTTTGATGCAGTTGCAAGTCTTATCGATGTGTGCCATTTCAATTCCTATGAGGGTGAAGCAGCTATGAAGCTGGAAGCGCTTGCGGACGAAAGCTTTTCGGAATATTATCATTTTAGTTTTGACAAGCAGCAGTCGCTCATTGAAGTTGATATGATAATAGAAGGTATTGTGAAAGATATACAGGAAATGAAATCCAAAGAATATATTTCATCAAAATTTCACTTTACAATTGCGAAGATGGTTTTCGATTTGTGTATAAAAATGAAGAATGAATCCGGCATAGATGCAGTAGCGCTTTCCGGTGGTGTGTTTCAGAATGTCGTGCTTGTGAATATGATAAAAAGAGTATTTTCCAGCAGCGAACTCAAATTGTTTTGGAATGAAAAAGTGCCACCTAATGATGCAGGAATTGCGCTTGGTCAGGTTTATTCCTATTTATTGAGAAGCAGGTAAAAATGTGTTTGGCAGTACCTTATAGGATTATTTCAAAAGACGGCAATAAAGCCATTGCAGATGTCTTCGGCATGAAAAAAGAGATAGACATACGCATTATAGAAGATGTCGAAATCGATGAATATGTGCTTGTTCATGCGGGTTTTGCTATTCAAAGGGTAAGCCAGGAGGATGCAAAGGAAACGCTGGAGTTATTAACGGAATTATGTGAAGCTGAAGAGTAACAAATGATCAATACTTTCAGAAATCATCCTGACCTGAAACCCCTTCTGCAAAAAATCAATAATAATGTTGTTGCTTTGGATGGGAAAGCCCTTCCTTTAAAATTTATGGAAGTATGCGGCACTCATACGGTATCGATATTAAAATTCGGGTTCAGGCAATTTTTCAAAGATACAATAAAATTTCTATCAGGACCGGGTTGTCCTGTTTGTGTAACATCTGCCAAGGATATCGATAAGACCATATTCCTCGCACAACAGGGGTATCATATTGTGACTTTTGGCGACCTGATAAAAGTGCCCGGTTCCCAATCCAGTCTTGAAAAAGAAATGGCTCAAGGTGCGACGGTCGATGTCGTGTACAGTCCATTCGATGCTCTTGCAATCGCAAAAAATACGACCAAAGAAGTGATTTTCATTGCAGTCGGTTTTGAAACGACAATTCCCGTGATCGCTAGTTTGGTACTCGACGCTTATGCACAAAAACTTAATAATCTCAGTATTTTATGTTTGGTAAAGACTATGCCGAACGTTTTGCGTTATCTTCTTACACACCTTCAAGGACAGATCGATGGTTTTATACTTCCCGGTCATGTCAGCGTGATCATTGGATCAGAGCCGTACGAATTCATTCCTGAAGAATATCATATTCCCTGTACAATTGCAGGTTTTGAGCCGGTCGATCTCGGTCTTGGTGTCGAATCACTCATCGATCAGATCAGGTCCGGATCGGTAAAGGTGGATAACCGGTACACACGCATGGTGCGAACAGAAGGGAATACAGCAGCCCAGGTTTTGATTTCATCGGTATTTCAGGAATCAGATGTGTCTTGGCGGGGTTTCGGTATAATACCCCTAAGTGGTTTAGGGCTGAAAGCTGAGTTCGAGCAATTCGATGCAGAAAAGAAATTTGATATTCGAGTCGATGATGTGGAGGTTAAAACCGCATGTATTTGCGGTGATATTATTTCAGGGAAAAGTTCGCCCCTCGACTGTGTTTTGTTCAGGAAACAATGCGCGCCAGAAAACCCGGTGGGACCTTGCATGGTTTCTTTTGAGGGCGCTTGTGCCGCATACTATAAATATGGAGAATAATGGACAATAAAACAATACTTCTTTCGCACGGAAGTGGGGGCAAACAAAGCCAGGAACTCCTGGAGTTGATATACAAGACGCTCGAAGATATCGTTGTCAATCACGGGGAAGATAGTGGAACTTTTAAGGCACAGTCGGGCAACATAGCTCTTACAACGGACAGCTACACGATAGATCCGATATTTTTTCCCGGGGGAAACATCGGGAAGCTGGCTATTTGCGGCACTTTGAATGATCTCGCCATGGTCGGTGCTGTTCCGAAATATATTACTCTTGCATTGATGATCGAAGAGGGTTTCAATTTTGACGATCTCAAAAAAATATTACTCTCGGTAAAAGATGAAACCAAAAAAGCAGGCGTATCGATTATTGCAGGAGATACAAAGGTCGTAAGCAAAGGTAAGATCGATAAGATCTTCATAAATACTGCCGGTTACGGTATTATTTCATCAGACCAGGTTATTTCATCAAAGAATGCTCAGCCGGATGATGCCGTCATTGTTACTGGAGAAATAGGAGATCATGGTGCTGCGATCATGGCATACAGAAATGGGTTTGAATCCTCCTTGAGATCAGATTGCGCAAATGTTGCTCCACTTATAAAAATACTCCTTGAAAAAGGAGCAATCCTCCATGTTTTAAGAGATCCGACTCGCGGTGGGCTCGCATCGATCTTAAATGAGATTGCATCATCATCGAACGTCGACATTGAAATCGATGAAGAAGCCCTACCCCTTAAAGAGAGTGTAACCGGTGTGTGTGATGCACTCGGCATCGATCCGTTGTACATGGCATGCGAAGGTAGAGCTGTTATCGTTTGTCCACAGGATCAAATAGAACAAGTGCTGGAAAACTTGCATGAAATTCCCCTCGGCAAGAAAGCAAGATGTATTGGTCGTGTTATACGAAAGTCATCTCACCCAACATTATATTTGAAAACCTTCATCGGGGCAACGAGGATACTCCCCTTACTCTCACGTGAACAAACCCCTCGAATCTGCTAAACTTACCACAATATGCCGGACCAACAGACTACAGTTCTCAATAAAATATTCAAAGTTTTATTACTTGTCTTCCTGATCTATATTTTCTTCCTCAGTATTGTTATGATGGGAGTGGGATTTAAAAGTTTTCGTGGATTATCCGAAAATCTTATTACAAGTGTGAGTAATCCAATCATGGGATTACTCATAGGAATTTTAGCTACCAGCATTGTGCAGAGTTCATCCACAACAACCTCTATCGTTGTAGGACTCGTTGCCAGTAATATTCTTGGAGTGGATTCCATACGCATCGCGATTCCGATCATCATGGGAGCGAATATCGGAACGACTATTACAAATACCCTTGTATCTCTTGGTCATATCTCAAGAACAGATGAATTCAAGAGAGCGTATAGCTGTGCGATTGTTCACGATATATTCAATATTATAGCAGTTATTGTTTTATTGCCGTTAGAAATATATTTTAGGGTCATCGAAAAAATATCTCTCAAGCTGGGTTCGTTGATCCTTCATGCTAATATTCAAGGTGCGGAGTTTAAGAGTCCTCTCGGATTAATAACAAAACCTATTGTTGGATTTCTTTATAATTCAAAATTCCCCGATGCTTCACCTGGGCTATTGCAAAAAATATTTTCCCCAACCATTGCCCAGATATTGATTCTCATATTGGCTCTCGTATTCTTATTTATCGGCTTGAGATTTATGGTAAAAGTGATTCGCCAGCTCGTTATTGGAAGAGTTGAGCAATTCTTTTCTGATTATATATTCCGAAATGGTGTTCTTGCACTACTGCTTGGAATTATTCTCACTGCAATCGTTCAAAGTAGTTCGATCACGACTTCAATTATGATACCTCTTGCGGGTGCCGGGATTGTTAATATCTATCAAGTATTTCCATATACTGTAGGTGCAAATATCGGAACGACCGTAACAACTCTTTTGGCTGCCATGGCAACATGCTCACCTGCTGCGCTTGTTGTTGCACTTTCTCATTTCACCTTCAATGTGCTTGGAATGCTCCTCATCCTTCCTTTTAAACCTATCAGGATGATACCCATAAAGCTTGCGCTCGCAGCTTCAAATTTGACAATGAAAAGTAAAATTTATCCAATATTATTTATCGCTTTGATATTTTTTATCATACCGATATTTTTACTGCTAATTATGAAATAATGGATTAATACCCGTATTCGAGGTAAATATGTTAAAAGAATTAATTGAGCTTTTCAAAAAAAGCAATCTCTATAAAGAGGCTCATCAGGATGCCTGTGACATGCTTAACCGTGCAAATAATATGTTCGATAATGCCAGTGCAAAATTGCGCGGGAGAGAAATCCCACATCCCGGTGTTGACATTTTCTATGAGGAAAGAAAAGTAGATAAAGCAGAACGCGCCGTACGCAAGAAAGTATTAATACATCTCTCGGCTTCTGGTTCAATGGATACACCTGGAGCAATAACTCTGATCGGAATTGTTATAGACATTGAGAGAGTCGGAGATTATACGACCAATATTCTCGAACTTGCACGAGTAGTTCATAAAAAATTGGAAGCAGGTGTTCTTGAAAATGAACTCACGGAGATTGAATACGAGATAGAACATCTTTTTGATGTGGTGAGTCAGGCTTTTGAGGAATATGATAAAGAAGCAGCCGAATCTGTAATAAATAAAAAACTCACAGGAAGATGCGAAGCAATACTTCACAGACTTATTACTGAAGATATTGGTATGAATGTACAGACAGCAGTTATTGCCGCATTATATATTCGTTATTTAAAAAGGATCGCTGCGCATCTCCTGAATATTGCAACTTCACTGGTACAGCCATTTGAAAAAGTCCGTTTCATGCCGGAAAGTGTTACCATAAAATATGAAAAGAAATCTGAGAATGAGTAAAAAGACAATCAACAAAGCGCATGATCGAGAGATTGTCCGCTTTGTTTTCTGCAATAGGATGTTGTTTGTCATGGTGTGGTCCATGACGACTCAGGGGAGAGCACCTCAACATTCCGACCTGTCGGGGCGTAACCCGATGCTCTCTGGGGTAAAGGTGATTTATGCTTTTGCTTCAATTGCCTTTTTGGGACAAACAGTTATACAAATGCCGCACTGAATACACTTCTCCTCATCAATTTTATGAACCTCTTTTACTTTTCCATCGATTGCATTGACAGGGCATTTTTTTGCACAAATCGTGCACCCGATACATTTCTCATCGATAATTATCGGTTGAGGACGGAATTGAATTCTATCCTCTATAGCTTTCGTAGGGCACACAGTCGCGCATAAGCCACAAGATACACACTTTTCATAATTTATCGTTGCAAGATTATTTTCAATCGTGATTGCTTCTACAGGGCACTTCTTTGCACATAATCCGCAACCGATACACGCAGTTTTGTTTCCGCAATTTGTTTTTGCATCCTTGCCTTTCTCGTGTGACATACACTGGATATGAACTTTTTTGCTGATAGGCACAAGCTCGATAAGATCTCTCGGGCAAGCTTCTACACATTTACCGCAACCGGTGCATTTTTCTTCATCGATGATGCGCATATTATTTTCATCAATTGAGATCGCATCGAAGGGGCATACGCGGTAGCAGTCATTATAACCAAGGCATCCATAAGTGCACGCATTTTGTCCGTTAGAAAGCAGGACTGCGGCTTTGCATGTGGCAATGCCCTTGTTTTCAAATTTGATATTCGTGTTGTTTATTCCACCACTCTGGCAATGAATAACTGCAATATTTCTTTCTTTTTTGCCTGCTTTTGTTCCCATGATCTTTGCAATTTCCGCTGCAACAGCATCACCGCCTGGTGCACACAAAGTCGGTTCTGCGCCGGATAAAACAATTGCTTCTGCATATCCTGCACATCCAGCATATGCGCATGCACCGCAATTTGCACCGGGAAGCACTTCTTCGATCTGCTCTATTTTAGGATCAATTTCAACATGAAATACCTTTGAAGCAAATGAGAGTGCGATACCAAATAAAATACCAAGAACACTTAAAACAATGATGGAAACCAATAACATGAGGGCTCCTTATTAAAATTTCATCCCGGAAAATCCGAGAAAGGCAAGTGCCATACATCCGGCAACGATAAACGAGATCGGCATTCCCTTCATAGATTTAGGAACTTTGCTGTATTCAAGGCGTTCACGTATACCTGCCATGAGCACGAGAACAAGAGTGAATCCAACTCCAGCTGCAGCACCATTCACGATCGACTCGATGAAGTTATAATTTTCGTTTATATTAAGCAAAGAGACACCAAGAACAGCACAGTTTGTTGTAATGAGGGGTAAGTAGATACCAAGTGCTTTGTAGAGCTCAGGTGCTGTTTTTTTGATGACCATCTCAACAAATTGCACAAGCACAGCAATACTCAGAATAAAAGCGATTGTGCGCAGAAATGTCAGATCGATGCCGAAGATACTGGTCGCTTCATTAAGGAAAAATGTGTAGATCAGCCAGGTAATCGTGGAAGCCATGGTCATCACGAAAATAACTGCCATGCCCATGCCAAGGGCGGAGTCCATCTTTTTTGATACACCAATATAAGGACAGAGTCCGAGAAAACGAGAAAGAACGAAGTTGTTAATAAATATCGATCCGATGATTATAATAAAAAGTGTTGAGAAATCCATATATGCTCCTTGTTAATTCGCCTTAGATTTCTTCTTGTTTTGAACAATATTTAACAAGCCCATTAAAAGACCGATCGTGATAAAGGCGCCGGGAGGAAGAATTGCGACGATCATCGGTTTATATGATGCGGGAAGAAGATGAATATTCAAAAGAGTGCCTGTACCAAGAATTTCCCTGATAGATGCAATAACCATGATTGCAAGCATGAAACCAAGTCCCATACCAAGTCCGTCGAGTACGGACTTAAACACCCCATTCTTGCTTGCAAATGCTTCAGCTCTCCCAAGAATGATACAGTTCACAACAATAAGAGGAATGAAAATGCCAAGACTCTTATGCAGAGGTGGCACGTACGCTTCCATAGTCATATCGACGATTGTTACGAACGACGCGATTACCAGGATAAAACAGGGAATGCGGACTTTACTCGGAATTAAATTTTTTAAAAGTGAAATAAAAATATTGGAACACACGAGAACAAAAGTCGCTGCAGCACCCATTCCAATCGCATTCTGAACTGAAGTGCTGACTGCAAGCGTGGGGCATAAGCCAAGTGCCATCACGAATACAGGATTTTCTTTTATGATGCCTTTTGTAAATTCTTGAAATGCTTTCATTATTCTCCTCGTTTATAATCTATCACGAAGCTTTTGAAAAGTTTCACGAATTGCATTGGTCACTGCGCGGGTAGTAATGGTCGCGCCGGTAAGGGATTGGATGTCACCGCCATCTTTATCAACATAGATTAATCCAGGATTTTTACCAGTGAATTGAGCGGTAAAATCTTGCTTTGTGCAGTTTGCTCCAAGACCGGGAGTTTCTGATTGCGAGACGACAGTGATCTCATTTATCATGAGCTCAAGTGTAAGACCGATGATCGTTTTCACGTCGCTGCTATAACCGTATTGTTCACAGGAAAACACATAACCCACGAGTGTGCTGTCTGCAGAATAACCTTCATAAAATAATACTGTACTGCTGTCTGAAATCGGCTTGAAGGATTCAGCATCAGGGAGAACTAGTCTGCGCGCAGCTTCTACGGCTTTCAGTTTGTTCTCAGCTATGAGAGGTGCGGTCTGTGTGTAGATCAGCGAGAGTATAGCTCCAGCGATCACACAGATGATCAGCAAAACCAGAGTTGGACGAATAAAATCTTTCATATTATCCTCAAAAATATATATTTATTTCTTGGATTTCTTTCTGTAGCCAAACGGCTTTTGCGGAGTTATTTTATCTATGAACGGAGTAGCAACATTCATAATAAGAATTGAATATGAGACACCTTCTGGATAACCGCCCCACGTTCGGATCACAACAGTGAGAAGACCGCAGCCAATGCCAAAGATAAGCCGTCCATTTTTGGTCACGGGAGTTGTAACCATATCTGTAGCCATAAAGAAAGCTCCGAGAATGAGACCGCCAGAGAAAATGTGGAACAAGATCGGACCGGAAAAGAGCCCATCGATACCGCCAACCATCCAACTCAGGAATGCAACAGTGCCGATATACCCGATAGGTATCCGCCATTCGATATAATGTTTGTACACCAAAATAGCAGCACCGAGTATCAGTGCGGCTGCCGAAACTTCACCGATACATCCGCCGATATTACCCCAGAATAGTTCTTTGATATAATCCAATGATGAGAGTTGATGAAAAATAGTTCTGGCAGAATCACCCGCAGTTCCGGCAATGATATCCCCGCGAATTTGTTGAGCGAGATTAAGTGGAGTAGCTGAAGTGATCAAATTTTGGAGTTGGGTATCTCCGCCTGTAATGAGGGTTTGCTTAAGACCGGACACAGTTGAAATTCCCGCATTTGCAAGTTTTGTTGCCCAGCCGGTCGTCATCTGAACAGGCCAGGATGCCATAAGGAAGGCACGACCAAGAAGCGCAGGATTCACAGGATTATATCCCAATCCCCCGAAGATCTGCTTGCCAATAGTAATTGCAAAAACAGAACCAATCACAGGTATCCACCATGGTGTTAGAGGGGGCAGATTAAAGGCGAGAAGCATTCCTGTGACAACTGCACTACCGTCTGAGATCGTTATGGGTTTTTTGGTTAAAAATTGCACAAGAGCTTCGGTTCCGACAGCAGCTATCACACCGAGGATGGTTATCCATATAGATCGCCACCCAAAAAAAAGATATGCAGCAAGAAGCGCAGGCAGAAGAGCGATCACAACAGTCCACATTACCCGACGAACACTTACCTGTTCATGCAGGTGCGGAGAACAAGAGACATTCACTAAACTCACTTGTAAAACCTCCAAAAACTATTTATCTTGGCGTTTAAGTTTATTTACTTCTAATTTACCGATCTTAATCCACTGTACAAGCTGAATATGAGACGGACACACATAGCCGCAAGAACCGCATTCCATGCAGTCGAGGACACTCAATTTCATAGCTTCTTCATATTGTCCGTTCTTGACATTATCGGCAATAAATGATGGCACAAGGTTCATCGGGCATGCATCGACACAGCGCCCGCAGTGCAGGCAGGGGGCTTCGGTCGTATCGATAACTTCTTTATTACCTAAAAACACAAAACCGGAAGTCGTTTTCGTAGCTGGAGCTTCCATGTCAGGAAGGGCAAAACCCATCATAGGACCACCAGAAATAATCTTTCCTATTTCTTCTGATGTTCCGCCGCAATATTCGAGAAGTTGAGAAAGAGGTGTGCCAATCGGCACTTTCAAATTTTTCGGTTCATTCACGATGGCTCCGCTTATTGTTGTAATTCTCTCAATCAACGGTTTATGATAACGGAGTGCTTCATATATAGCAAAGGCAGTTCCTACATTTTGTACAACAACTCCCACATCCATCGGCAGCCCACCAGCAGGAACTTTGCGTTTTGTTGCCGCATAAATAAGCTGCTTTTCTGCTCCTTGAGGATAGCGCAACATACAGGGAACCACATTGATGTTTTTTTGATCACGAAGCATTTGCTTGAAGATCGTAATTGCATTTTTTTTGTTGAGTTCGATGCCGATGTATCCGCGTTTTGCTCCAAGTATCTTCATAATAATGCGCAAACCTGCAATGATATCTTCTGGGTATTCAAGCATTAACCGATGATCAGATGTGAGATAAGGTTCGCATTCCACTCCATTAAGAATAACAGTATCAATAGGTCGATTTTCTGGAGGAGAGAGCTTCACATGTGTAGGGAATCCAGCACCACCCATACCGCAGATACCAGCTTCCTGAATGCGTCCTTTCATTTTCTCGGCGCTTAAAGCAAAATACTGTTCGTCGTCAATAAGCTTCGAGATCCATTCGTTCCTGGCATCATTCTCGATCTCGATTGCATGCTGAATTGTGCCCGTTGGATGAGGGTAAGGACCTATCTTGGTTACTTTACCTGAAACCGGGCTATGCAGAGGAATAGAAACAAATCCATCGGCTTCAGCGATCTTTTGTCCTTTTTTTACTTCATCTCCAACTTTTACGATAGGCAAAGCAGGACGACCAATATGCTGGATCAGGGGAATATAAAGTTTTTCTGGTGCAGGAAATTTCTCAATCGCTTTATGATTGGAAAAATGCTTATGGTCATGCGGATGGATACCACCCTTAAAGGTTTTTGCACACATTATCAGTCCTTTGGGAATTTAAAATGAAAAATATAAAATTGAAAATTTAAAATCATGATTTCATTCTTTTCTGCGTGGTTATAATTGATTTTGCTATGATATTGCAAAGTTCTTCAGTTTCACAAATAATTGGTTGTAATCTTTCAAATGAAATAATATCTGAAGTGTGAATAACATTAAGCCAGAATAAAGTTTCTCTCATTTCTTTTAATGCGATTTTTAGTTTATGTATAAAATCTGCATCGCTTTCGGAAATTCTTGCTTCCTCGTAATTTGCTTCACATGAGGTTCCTGATCGTAGCACCTGAAGGTTGATATGTTTGCCGATATAATCTTTTTCAATTGCTTTGGTCATTGAAATAATTCGCGATGCGAAATTGATAAATCGTTTTGAAATATCATCACCTTTTAAATTTTTCATTTTTAATTTTCTATTTTGAATTATTCGAAGATCGCTTTCACGAAATCTGTTAC
>JAGHCS010000064.1 GCA_021160355.1 Candidatus Cloacimonadota bacterium | reverse complement strand
CCGTGACCTTTGAGAATTACATTTTTTGTTTCAGCTCCATCAGATACGATAAAGAGAGTATCTTCATATACGAATTTCATGTCTGGTTGAAAATAGATAAATATCTCTTGATTCAAAAAACCTTCTTGAGGATGAAATAGCAATTCAGCCTTTGGTGCTCCATCTATATTATCAGCAATATAAAAAGGTGGTGAAACTGAAATATCCACATCTTTGTTAAGATTATATCCGCTCGCCACAAACTTTTGTGGTTCTGAAAATTGTCCGATCACTTGATTACCAAAACCTATTATAGGATCCGAAAAATTGAGTATGGGTTCGATGACCGGATCTCCCCAAATCTTTTCAACAAATTCAGGGTGATCGATAAAGGGATTTCGATTGTGCTGGTAAGAGTAGATAACTTCATTACGGTGCTGTTCTCGCCTATCTACTGGATCAAGCAAATGCCATTGAAGCAGTGTTGATAATTTCCCAAATTTTGGTCCATAAGTACCTGTCTTATCCAGAAGTTCGAGATCATAAGTGTTATTATCACCTTCATAACGAACAACCATATAGAACATCATTCTTGCAACGTCGCCTTTAACTCTATCTGGTGGTTCCCATGAATCATAGTCATAAAATATTCCATCGACTTCCTCAAGAGCATAGCCACCCCAATCAAAATCACGGTTGCCACGTGCGCCATTCATAGAGCGATCTGCAGGACGCAGGTGATGTACATCAGTATATGCAGTATCAGACATGTTAGGAAAGCCATGGGATTTTGCCCAAATATGCTCTCTATTCCATGCATCTTCAAGTGGAATGCCATATTCCTCAATGTAATTAAAATTGTCGCCATGATCCTGATATTCTTTGTTTTGTGATCGTCCTGAATAGAATAATATTATATTGTCAGGATTTTCCGGATCAACATCTGCTTCGATCATGATATCTTTTGTCGCTACAGTTGAGTCGCTGAAGTAAGGATACATAACATGATCTTTAATTAGAGCATGGAGAGCTGCTTTTAATTTCTGATCATTGTATCCAATAACTTCTTTATAATATTCATCAGTCGAAATAGGAGTAAAACCATAGAGTAATTGACAAAAAAGTAAAATTGTGAAAAGAAATAGTAGAATTTTCATTGTTCTACCTTTTCTGTGGCATTCGCACAAAGCCAAGTATTGTTGAAGGAAATTTATCAGTCACTACTATAAATCCTTGATCTCCAAACTGTACGATGCCTTCCCAATTTCTAGAATTCTCATCATCGATTAATTTTAATTGTATTGGTGGGTGCTTCACGAGAGTAATACCTTTGGGAGAGTAATGGAATTCCAGCAAACGTTCTACTGTTTTATATTTTTTATGTGTCTCCCCCTTCCCGTAGGTAGTGATAATGGGATCTTCCGGCTTATAATTTTCTCCGTAATCCCCTGACCACATATAGTTTATTGCCCAGAAATTATCATTCTTATCGAGTTCTGTTGCATCGGTAATTCTGTATTCAACATACGGAAGGGACAACGAATCTACAAGATTGAGTGAGTGATCAAAAACATATGCATAAGGTTCATTCTGAAGGTATGAGCTGTTCCATTCATAAATCGTAATTACTCTATCCGGTGTTACGAGGATCGTTTCATCGGTTGCATTACCGATCGATGCACGAGGAGATAATTCTACTCTTTTATCAACGTCAATTGTGATGGTTTTCATATCATCGGAAATGTTACCTTTAAAAAGATATCCCATCATTTCATCAGCAGGGCTGGATTCAACTGTAAAAAAAATATCATTTCCATAAAACCCAATCGATTCAAAGCCCTCATATCCTTCAATTATATCTTTCAAACCAGGCGCCTTCAGGTTGATAGGAATAGGCTTGATCGACGAATTCGGTATTTCATTGAGATGTTCTGCTATCTTTGATTTCGGGATGGCAAACAAAGAACCATCATACTCAGAAGGAAAAAGGTGAGGATACTGTGGAAGCAGTATGAGATAATCATTATACCATGAAAGACCGGATATCTCTGCTTTTGGTTCGGAAATTTCTCCCTCAAGTACAATTTCTTGTACAATAATCTCTTCTGGTTGTACAGACTCTTCAGGCTTCTGTAACGTCTTCATAGAAGAGCATGCGAATAAAAGAAATATTACGATAAAAATAAAATAATTCTTTTTCATAGACTATTCCTTGATTTTGTTTTTTTAAATCACAATTAAGCTCGTTTCTTTGTCAAACTCCTTATATACAATTTTTAAATTTCTTGCATTTCCTGAGAGCATTCAAAATATGTAAACCAAAAATGGAAGCGTAAATGAAAATCATTATTCCTGTTACTGAAGAGGATTTTAAAAGATACTACTTCTTGCGCTGGAAAATACTCCGAAAACCATGGAATCAACCTATCGGTTCCGAACGAAATGAGCTCGATGATTCCAGTTACCACGTAATGGTTTGTGAAAAAGACAGAGTACCTATCGGAGTTGGGCGCCTTCATTTTAATAATCCCAATGAAGCACAGATACGTTTTATGGCTGTCGAAAACAATCATCAGGGTAAAGGTATAGGCACATGTATCATGAATGCTCTTGAAAAATACGCTCAAGAAAAAAGTGCTCATCACATTATTCTTTATGCCCGAGAAAATGCAGTTCCTTTCTATCAAAAAATCGGGTATGAAATCGAAGAGAAATCCTACTTACTTTTTGGAAACATTCAACACTATAAAATGAATAAAGAGCTTCGTCCCGATAAACATGTTTAATTTATTTTGACATCTTTTTCTTTTTTAAGAATAAATAATAAAAACTGTTGGTGAAAAAAAATCGGATGAAAAAAATTATCCTACTCCTGTTTTTTCTTCCTCTGCTTGTATGTGCTCAAGAATCTGTATCCGAGCTTGAGTTGAAACTTCATTCAAGCACAGGCAATGAAAAAGTGGATGTTATGAATAAACTATCCTCAAATTTCCTGTATGATGATATAAATAAATCTCTTAATTTTGCTCAACAAGCCCTTAATTTTGCACTTTTGCAACACTACAAATTTGGTGAAGGTAATGCATTAGAAAATCTCGGGAATTGTTATGAGATGAAACTCGAATATCGTAATGCAATAAGTTATTTCAAGCAAGCAAGAGATGCCTATCTCCTTGCAAAAAATCCTTCAGCAATCGCAAATATTCTCAACTACCTTGGTATTGTGTATGAATCCATAAATGATTACACTCAGGCAATGGGTTATTACAAACAATCATACGATACATATGCGGAAATTCAAGATATACAGGGAATGGCACTCTTGCTGACTAATATTGGAAGTGTGTACGAAACACTCGGAAAATATGATAAAGCTCTGGAATATTACCTCAGGAGTATGAGCGAATATGAGCAGATCAATGACAAAGAAGGGATTGCATCTTCTCTAAATAACATTGGTAATGTATATCAGGTATTGAGTGATTTGGATAAAGCCCTGGAATTCCTACAACAAGCCCGTGATATGTATAAGAGTATTGGTGACTCGGTCGGAGTGGCTATGGCAGTCCATAATATCGGCATCATTTACCATGATATGGGTGAATATGAAAAGGCGTTGGAATATTATTTCACATCAATGCAAACTGATATTGACCGCGATGATAAAATGGGTATTGCTGCATCTTACAATAATATCGCTATCGTGTATGATGAGATGAACGAGTTGGATAAATCATTGGATTATTATAAGAGATCACTTGCTCTTTCCGAAATGATCATTGATAATTTTTCTATTGCAAACACGATGAATAATATGGGATACCTCTACCTGAAAATGAACCAAGATGAAAATGCCCATACACATTTCATGAAAGCTTTGCACATCGCTGAAGACATTGGCTCTCAAGAACTTATCAAAGAAAGTTATGATGGACTTTCTCAATACTATCAAAAACAAAAAGATTTTCAGAAAAGTTTGGAATTTTATGAACGATCTGAGGATATTAAGGATAGTCTATTTTCCATAAACACCCAAAGGCAAATCGCTAAACTTCAATTGCAATATGATCTTGAAAGCAAAGAACGAGAGATCAGACTTCTTCAAAAAGATAATGAAATAAAAAAACTTCAACTTAATAGGCAGAAAAACCTTAGATATTTTTTCTTAGCGATCTTCATCTTTCTTGTTTTCTTGATTCTTCTTATATACTATGCATACATTACAAAGATACGTATGACAAAAAATCTTTTAAAAGAGATAGAGGAGCGTGTAAAAATAGAAGAACAACTGAAACTATCCGTAAAAGAGAAAAACGTAATGCTCAAAGAAATCCACCACCGGGTGAAAAATAACATGCAGATCATCTCAAGCTTACTGCATCTGCAATCACGGCATATTACAGATGAGAGATCTTTACAGGCTTTCCAAGTCAGCCAGGATAGAATCCGTTCAATGGCGTTAATACACGAGAAGCTCTATCGATCCAGCGATTTTTCCAGCATTGATTTTTCCGAATATGTGCAAGATCTCATAAATAATCTTCATCAGCCTGAATTTGATAATGTAAAAATTTCTATTGATGTGCAAGATGTGGTGATGGATATCAACAAGGCAATTCCGTGCGGTCTTATCATTAATGAGCTTGTGACAAATGCCTTCAAACATGCATTTCCTGATGGACGAGAGGGTAAGATAGAAATTACTATGAATATTCATGATCAGAAATCCATCCTTTTGATCGTATCGGATAATGGGATAGGAATACCTGAAGAAGTTGATTTCAGAGCTACTAAATCTCTTGGATTGCAATTGGTCACAGGATTAGTTCGTCAATTGCAAGGAAATATTGACGTTGAAAGAAGCACTGGCACAAAGTTTACCATAATTTTTTAAAAAAATAAAATTCTTTATAGGAGGTTCCATGCCTAATATGATGGATTACCATCAGGAACAGAACATGAACTGGAAAGCAACGTTTCTCGTGATCATCGGTGTTCTTTTTGTCTGCTTTATCGTCTTCGGTATTCTTTCATATAATCTCGGACTTGAAAAACGCGCACTTAAAACAGACACAGAAATTGTAAAGGGAGTGCTGTGTCAAACAATCCAAGAAGTGAAGGATGCTGCCCAGTTTATCGCTGAACATCCAATGATCCAGGAATGGCAGGTTTCACCAAAATTCGTTGACGATCACGATATCATGATCGTTCTAAATACACTAAAATACATGCTCAATGCCTCTAATGTGTATATCATGGATAAAGAAGGAATTGTAAGGATCTGTACACCACCATGTGATTATGCTCTTACGGGCAAGAACCTGAATTTCCGTCCTTATTTCCAGGAGTCGATGGAAGGGCACGAAGCTGTATATCCTGCTCTCAGTATTACAGATAATGAGCGAGGATTGTATTTCAGCGCACCAATTTATAAGAAAGAAATCGGTAAACCTGTTGGGATCGTAGTCATCACATTAGCTCTTGATAGATTTGATAAAATCTTGAAGAATTATACTAACAAAACAGTTGCCGGCATTATATCTCCAGATGGTATCATATTCTCTTCAACAGAAAGATCCTGGCTGTTTATGAGTACCGCACCCCTCACTGACAAAGAGCGGGAAAGCATTAGAAAAACAAGACAGTTTGCAGACGAACCCTTAGAACAACTTGGAGTCATTATTTCAGATTCTCGTGTGAAATACAATGATGCATCCTATTTGCTTTTAAAGAGTGATATTGCCATCCCAGGATGGCAGGTATTTGCTCTACGTAAAACAACCGACCTTCATCCAGTTCCCCCATTTATCATGTCCGGAATTTTATTAATAATTTTCGGTATCTCATATATTATCCTTGCAATGGTCTATAAGAAAGAAAAGAAACTTCAAAAGGAGAAAAATAATGGATAAAGAGTCCTTGAAATTCCTCAAAACGTTAATGAACCTCCCCTCACCCTCAGGTTATGAACAGAAGGTACGCCTTGCGTGGCTTGCAGAAATGAAAAAATTTTCTGATGAAGTCAAAAGCGATGTACACGGCAATGCAATTGCAGCGCTCAATCCTGGCACCCATCCTCGTATCATGCTTGCTGGACACATGGATGAACTTGGCTTCCAGGTGGGTTATATTCATGATAAAGGATATATCTACTTCAACAGACTCGGTGGATTTGATATTGGAATAATCCCCGGACGGAAAGTACGCATTCACACAAAAAAAGGTGATATACTTGGTGTTGTCGGTAAAAAAGCTATTCATCTCTTTGATAGAGAGGATAGAGAAAAGGTGCCCAAACCTCATAACCTCTATATTGATATCGGTGTAAAAGATAAAAAAGAAGCACAAAAACTCGTTGAAATTGGTGACCCTATTACCTATGATACGAATTTTGAGAAACTACGCAAAGACCTTTATGTTTCCCGTGGATTTGACGATAAGATCGGTGCATTCATTGTTGCAGAGGTCATGAAAAATGTATTTAAACGAAGGAAAGAATTTAAGTGCTCGCTTTACAGCGTTGCGACTGTTCAGGAAGAAGTTGGAATGCGCGGCGCGCGTACCTCTGCTTTTGGGATCGATCCTGATGTTGGCATTGCACTCGACGTCACTCATGCGACAGACACTCCTGATGTTGATCAGAAACAGGTTGGCGAGATCGGACTAGGCCATGGCGCTCCAATTACACGCGGACCAAATATCAACCATAAAGTGTTTGAAATGCTTGTGGACAGTGCAAAGAAACATAAGATCAGTTATCAGGTCGAAGCCGCAGCACGACCAACTGGAACAGATGCTAATGTCATTCAGGTGACGCGTGCAGGTGTAGCAGCAGGATTGATCTCGGTCCCATGCCGCTATATGCATACTTATACGGAAGTTATCTCTATGAAAGATGTGGAAAGTGCAATTAACATTCTTACCGAATTCTGCTTGCAGGTAAATGATTCTGTCAATTTCATAGAAGAATAAAACTGAAATAATAAATTTACGAAACCTCTCTGCACTTGTGGAGAGGTTTTTTTTATACAGGGATACCCCAAAATTTAGGCACACATTTTCTGAATGGTGCATTAATAAAGGATTTGCGGCAAAATTATGATGGAAAATTACTTTTAGAGAAACTGCTGTTTTTATCAACACTTGCTGTTGTCACCCTGATCCGCCAGCCGGCGGAGAAGGGTCTGTCGAATGAGTTGTCGCACTTCGATCCGACTTCATTCCATTACGTCGAGATAAAGAACCTCAGTGTGACAATGCTTTCAGATATTATATTCATATCCTATTTCTTTATAATCGTATTAGTAATATCCCGTAATAAAGTCATAAACCTCATGATTATTAAAAATTTTGGGGGTATGCAAAATTTTTTATATTCTTGACATATTTATTGTAGAAAAGACATAAATAATCTCATAAATTTTCATAGAGAAATAATAATGCATACAAAATCTCTCATTGAACAACTCACTGTGTATATTCCTTTTGATTCCCAGGAAAGGGCAAAGCACCAGCAGATGCTTGAGTTCCTATCGAGGAATGAAAACGGATTTCACAGCAAACACCTTCCGGGGCACATTACGGGATCCGCATGGGTTCTTGATTCTACAAAAACCAAAGTACTCATGACACATCATATTAAACTCGGGAAATGGTTGCAACTCGGGGGACATGCAGATGGCTCAAAAAACATACTCGAAGTTGCCTTTCGTGAAGCAGAAGAAGAATCCGGACTCGATTCTATCCAGCCATTGAGTCTTCATATCTTTGATGTCGATGTACACGCAATCCCGGAAAGAAAACACTTCCCGAATCATTTTCATTATGATGTAAGATTTCTCTTTGAAGCGAATGAAAATGAGCAGTTTCATATTTCCCACGAATCCTTTAGCTTACAATGGATAGACCTTGAGGAGGTTCGACGATTTAACGATGAAGATTCTATTCTGCGCCTTGTGGAAAAAAGCGAGAGGATGAATCTGATGAGTTTTCTGGAAAATGGATATTGGTAATAAAAAATGGAGTTTTCATGAAAAAAATAATTTTTCTCTTTATCCTTTCAATAATTCCTCTCATTGCATTTTCTGATGTTGCACCTTCTGATATGCATCTGGTTGACAACAAAATACTATTTACAAACCTAAATGAGTTTCCAGAGATCGTGCTGCTGGGTTTCATACTGGGTCCGACCTATGATTCACCCCACTTTTTCATTATTGAAAATAACACATCGTTACAAAAGGGATATAAATTCAATGATTTTGGGATGTATTGGGCTTCCAGTAAATATGTAGAACATGTTGGTGTTGAAAATATAGTGATAAATCTTAATCCTGGAAAGGAGCAATATTGGGGTGATTACTTCCTGGAAGTGACCAATGACCCGAACATACATTTCGTGACAAGTGCGATCGATCCGGGTGACTTCTGGGTGGATGATTATGATGATCTACAAGTACAAATTTGCGAATATGAAATAGCTGGTTTTGTGGGTGATGAGATCCTCATCTATCTCGCAAAACAAACAAAACAGTATCAAAACGATGAAGAGATTATTGAAACCTATGATTTGCCCGAGATCATCAACCTTGAGTGCGATCCCTTTGTCGATGCTACATCTGATTCATCCTCACAATAGATATGAAAGACTATGAAATAAAATTTCTTTTTGCACTGCTGGACACAGTTATTATTGAAATAATTGTACTCATTTTTTTTGTAAAAAAGATATATCGGAAGGACATGGAGCATATTACATGGGATCGATTGATATTTACTGGCGTATTCTGTTCGTTTGCCACGATCCCCTATCTATGGTTTATTGCTCCTTATTTTCTGCAGTCAAAAGCTCTTCTCTATTCAGTTGGTGAAATTGCGATCTTCCTCATGGAAGCTGTGATAATCTTATTTGTGTTGAGAATTAAATTCTCAAAAGCAATAATAATTTCATTGAGTTGTAACCTGGCATCATTTCTGCTTGGGGTGTTTGTGTTATGAATAACTTCGCAACGATTATAAACCTTGCGCATGGTTTCATCGACCATTGTGAAGGTTTAAAAAACCATTCGCAAGGTCTCAAATAATAAATGTGTCAAATAAATCAACTATATGGTTAAGAATAAATATACTTTGATTGAAGAAAAGAAAGGATAGAAGTAGTTCAACATTCCGATGTTGAGTCTGCAAGATTGGAATCTTGCGTTACAATCTAATTTTGATTTTCATCTACAACCATTTGTTTATAATGTATTATTTCCGACGATACCATTTGTAGGATATTTCATATAGTCTTTGTTGTGTTCAATCCCGACAAGCAAGCTCAGGGTGATAACAGCAAAGAATTAACATTGCACAAGTCGAAGAGCTTGTGATAAGTAATTCATACTATTTTCCACTTAAGACATGCTCTCCGACATGTCTCAAGTTTTCACATAAAAATTTTTATTCTGACCTGTTAGTTGGTGAATAAGCCACGTTTCCGCAAGGGTTTTCACAAAAAAAGCTCCGAAATTTCTTCCGGAGCTATATTTTTATCTGCTAATTAATGGAATTATGCTTCTGCCATCGCTTTGTAGAAATCATATCGTTCTTTTGCTTCTACTGCGGCACGCTTAAAGAGCATTTCTGCAACTTCAGGATATTGCTGCTGAAGTGTACGATAGCGAATTTCGTTTTCAAGGAAGGTATCGTAATCGAGTTTTGGTTCTCTTGAGTCGAGTGTGAGAGGATTCTTTCCTTCCTCAGCTAAGAGCGGATTATATCTGTATAATATCCAGTAACCTGTATCGACAGCAAGTTTTTCTTCCTGCTGGGTTTTGGTCATATCGATACCGTGATTGATACAAGGAGAGTAAGCAATAATAAGCGAAGGACCCTTATAAGCTTCTGCTTCTGCAAATGCTTTTATCGCCTGGCTTGCATTCGCACCCATTGCGATTTGTGCAACATAGACATAACCATAGGTCATTGCCATTCTGCCGAGATCTTTTTTCTTAGTACGCTTACCTGCAGCAGCAAATTTCGCCACAGAACCCGTGGGAGTTGCCTTCGATGCCTGTCCGCCTGTATTTGAATACACTTCTGTATCAAGAACAAGCACATTGATATTCTTATTCGATGCCAGCACATGATCGAGACCGCCATAACCGATATCGTATGCCCAACCGTCACCACCGAAACTCCAGAAACTTCGCTCAACAAGATAATCCTGCAATTCAATAATCGTTTCAAGAATGGGTTTTAGTACAACAGGGGCAGCTTTCAATACTTCCGGAAGAATACTCTTGATCTTCTTCGCAATCTCTTTTGATTCATCCGACGCCACAGTCCAGAGTTCCTGGTTCTTCAATAGTAATTCTCCAAGCTCTTGTGAAATCTCGATATCAGTTTTGAGTAATTTCTCAATATTGGCTTTGAGTTGTTTCCTATTTGCATCTACAGCAAGGCGCATACCGAATCCGTATTCCGCATTATCTTCAAAAAGAGAATTCGCCCAGGTTGGTCCCTGTCCTTCTTTATTTTTACAATAAGGAATCGTTGGGAAGGTTCCACCGTAAATCGACGAGCAACCGGTTGCATTCGCAATGATCATTCTGTCACCAAAAAGCTGGGAAACGAGTTTTACGTATGGAGTCTCACCACAACCGGCACATGCACCGCTGAATTCGAAATAAGGCATAAGAAACTGACTTCCTTTGACTGTTTCCTTTTTCGTGCCGTCCAAAACATTGTCCGGAAGGTCGTTGAAAAATTTAACTCTGCCGGATTCACCTTTCTGGCGCGCTTCTTCGATTGGAATCATCTTGATCGCTTTATCTTTAACGGGACAGGTCTGCACACAATTTCCGCAGCCCACACAGTCCTCGACATAGACCTGAATCCTGAACTGGAGATCTCTGTCATTCTTGGTTTTGGATGGTACTGTAATGAATCCTTCAGGAGCATCTTCCAGGTCTGCGGGAGCAATTTGTTTTGCTCGAATTGCAGCATGAGGACATACGATAGAACACTGATTACATTGAATACAAAGGTCCGGATACCATTCGGGAACAGTTGGAGCAACCCCTCTCTTTTCAAGCTGAGTTGTCCCGGTTGGTATCTGGCCATCGAACGGCATCTCGGATACTGTAATATCATTACCGCGCACATGCATAATGGGCTTGATCACATCTTGTTCAAACTTGTTTGCATCATCTGGAATAAGTTTAATTTCAGGGGCAGATTTTGTGATCTTCTCAGGAATCTGTACTTGCTTGAGTGCGTCAGATGCTTTATCGACTGCTGCCCAGTTCATTTTCACAATATCTTCACCTTTTTTAATAAAAGTTTTCTTGATCGCTTTTTTGATAAGTTCAAGAGCTTCTTTCTCCGGCAGCACACCGGAAATCTTGAAGAATGCTGCCTGCATGACCGTATTGATCCTGCTGCCTAGTCCAATCTCCTGTGCGATGCTCAATGCATCTATTGTATAGACCTTTATTTTCTTTTCGATGATCGTTTTCTGCATTCTTTCAGTAAGATTTTCAAATACTTCTTCGGATTTCCAGGTTGAGTTCAACAGAAATGTTCCACCTTGAGTTATCCCTTCCAGGATATCATAACGACCAATATATGAGGGTTTATGAAGAGCAATAAAATCACTATTGTTAAGAAGATACTCGGATTTGATCTCTTTATCACCAAAACGCAAATGTGAAATTGTCACACCACCTGATTTTTTTGAATCATATTCAAAGTATCCCTGTACGAATAAATCGGTATTTTCGCCGATGATCTTGATTGAATTTTTATTTGCACCCACAGTACCATCAGAACCGTATCCCCAGAATTTACAACGAATTACACCTTCGGGTTCTGCATCGATTTCTTCTTTCGGTTCCAGGGATAAATGGCTAACGTCATCGACAATACCTACGGTAAAATTGTGAGTACATTTTTCGTTCAAATGGTCATAAACTGCTTTCACCATGGTTGGGGTGAACTCTTTTGAGGAAAGCCCATAACGACCACCGATGATTTTAATATCTGTGTCTTTCAATGCGACAGTTACGTCAAGATACAGGGGTTCGCCAATGGAACCAGGCTCTTTTGTACGGTCGAGAACTGCGATCTTCTTCACTGTATCAGGGATAACTTTTTTCAGATGCTCGATTGAGAAAGGTCTATATAAACGCACTTTAATGACGCCGACTTTCTCGCTGCATTTGTTGTTCAGGTAATCGACCGTTTCTTCGATCGTTTCCACACCAGAACCCATCGCAATGATGACCCTATCTGCATCAGGAGCACCATAATAATCGAAAAGCTGATAGGAGCGCCCAATAACTTCTGCAAATTTATCCATATATTCCAGCACGATTCCGGGAAGAGCATCATAATAAAGATTAACTGTTTCTCTTCCCTGGAAATATGTATCAGGTCCTTCTTGTCCAACTTTTACACGCGGCTTCTCTGGATTCATCGCACGTTCTCTAAAATCCCGAACATATTTCATATCAACCATATTTTTCATGGTTTCATAATCGATCATCTCAACTTTTTTAATTTCATGAGAATTACGGAATCCATCAAAGAAATTCACAAAAGGGACCTTTGATTTGAGTGTGGCTAAATGCGATATAACTGCGAGGTCCATTGTTTCCTGTATCGAACCGGCTGCCATAAGCGCAAATCCTGTATTCCTTGCAGACATCACATCGGAATGATCACCAAAAATGGAAAGAGACTGACAGGCAAGAGAACGGGCTGAAACATGAAATACTGTGGGAAGCATTTCTCCTGCGATCTTATGCATATTGGGAAGCATCAGCATGAGACCTTGTGAAGCAGTAAAGGTCGTTGTCAACGCACCCGCAGAGAGTGATCCGTGCACTGCACCGGATGCGCCACCCTCAGACTGCATCTCGATCACATCGAGAGTCTGACCGAAAATATTCTTTCTGCCTTCAGCAGCCCAGGCATCTGCCATTTCTCCCATCGGAGATGACGGGGTGATCGGATAGATCGCCGCAACTTCAGAGAATGCATAGGCAACATGTGTCGCAGCGGTATTACCATCTATCGGTTTATAGATCTTTTTCATTACTCCTCCGTATGAAGTTTGATATTTTAATATTTTTTTCGTATTTATTATAACGTCCTTCAAAAGGTTGAAGTTACCTCGTCAATAAATTCTTTAAATTTTTGACAGTTTTTCGTGCACTTTTATATTTGATTTATATGAAATCTACAACATGTATCCTTTTTATTCTTTTTTTGTGCTTCAGCTCTATCGGTGCTGACATTACACAGACGTCAAAAGAAAGGATAGCAGAACTTGAAAAGGAAATACAAAACACTCAACAGATGATTGAAGAACTCCTAACTGACAAGAATATGCAGAAAAATACTATTTACACACATATTAAAAAACTGAAATCCCTTCAAGCCCAGGTTGACGGATACCGAAGCCAGAAATATGAAACAGAACTGGATATTGATAGTCTCAAATCTACAATCATTAAGAACGAACAATATTTTGATGAGAATAAAGATATCCTGAATGAGTTGATAGAAAACCTCGCTTATGTTCATTATAGAAGCGCTTTTCTTGATCATAATCCACTTAACAACTGGATGTCTCGTGGACTTCAACTCTGTGCGCATTCCTTACTGGACAATCTCGATAGTCTAAGAAATTTCCTGGCGCAACATCATGACTTGAGCGAGCAAAAAGAAGAGCAATTGAGAAAACTCCTCTCAAACATCGAGTATACTAAATCCAATTATAATACTATTCTTTCCAAAAAAGAAGCTGATGAGCAGGAACTTTCATTTATTGAGCAAATAGAAGAACAATACCGCCATCAGATCAGTTCACTGGAAGAAGGTATTACTGCGCTTGAGGATTTCATTGCGCAAAAAGAAGCTGAAAAGTATGGCAAAGAATATACATTTTCGTTCAATGACGGTATTATCTGGCCAGTGCATGGTGAGATACTACAGAGATACGGTATCCACACAATAAATAACACCAATGCAACGATCAAGAGTGAAGGTATCTACATTCAGACACCTTATGGAAGCCCTGTTAAATCCATCGCTTCCGGAGTAGTGGCTTTTGCCGGCTGGTTTGAAAATAAAGGCAATCTTGTGATCATTGATCATCAAAATGGATTTTACAGCCTTTACGGTTTTAATGATAAGCTTGCTGTGCACAAAGAGCAGAAGATCGGGCAGTCCGAGGTCATTGCCTATTCCGGGAAAAATTATCTAATGGATACTGACGGACTGTACTTTGAAATACGTAAACTCGGAAAAGCAGTTGATCCTCTCACATACCTTAATTGAAAAATTAAAAATGTAAGATGAAAAATGGAAAATGTGTCCAATGCTTTATCTGCGAAAATCTACACTATCTTCGTGAATCGTGTGCTAGTCCTCAATGAAAAAACTCGTCTTTAATGATTCAATCGAGCCTTCTCTTGTCTCTCAAGCTGCAGGCATTCTCAAGAGAAATGGAATACTCATCCATCCTACTGAAAACCTGTATGGTTTTGGCGCACAAATATATGACATCTCAAGCATCCACAAAATAATGGAGCTCAAACAAAGGAAATTGAACACAAAGGGATTTGTTGTGCTGGTTTCTGATTACATACAACTCGAAAGGCTCGTTGCCAAAACTAATAAAACCGAGAAGGACCTCATGCAGAGATTTTGGCCGGGACCTCTTACCCTGGTACTTCGAGCAAAGAAAGAATTCTGGAAAAATCCAAGCTGTTATAGAAGAAAGATCGCAGTCAGGATGGTAGGCAATGATATCACAAGGGCTATTCTCAAAGAAGCAAATCTTCCAATGATCAGTACGAGTATCAATATCAGCGGTGAACGAAGCATGAATGATCCAAAGCTGATAGAAAAAAAATTCCGCAATCAGGTAGCAGGAATTATTATTGATAATATCAACTCGTTTGGCGAAAAACCCTCGACCATTGTAAAAGTAACAGGGAAAAAAGTATTCGTGCTGCGCAAAGGAGTGATCAACAAGCCAAATTCTCTCGTGATCTAAGAAAACCCTTTTTTGCTCTGATCCTACTTAAGTATCAACTGGATAAAGTCCTCAATCCAAATTTCAAATTGTTTTCCTTTTCTTATAAATCGATTTTTTTTCTTATTTGACATTTAGAATTTGTTATTTTATTAGAAATTAGAAATTTGTTATTTGATATTTTACTTCTTGTATCTTAGGTTACTCATATCCCGCATTCAGGGAATGGTCACTGACTTCACAGATAAAAAATAGGGACGCATAGCTGCATCCCTATGTATTTAGATATTATTTACGTTTTAGAATTTCTGAGT
>JAGHCS010000105.1 GCA_021160355.1 Candidatus Cloacimonadota bacterium | reverse complement strand
CATTTTTTTCGTCTAATTGGCTACAACTACTTCCTAATCGACATATTACGTTTAGCATGCCATGTTAATGTTATATGCGAATAGATCATTCGTTTATTTTTTCCTTATCCTAACTTTCAAATAGCTGTGTACAAACAATTCCATGTATTCTTATCATAAAATTCATACCTCAAATCCTGATTTTAGACAAGAACAATGCAATCAATATTTGTCTGTCAATTAAAATTCACCTCTTCTCGTTACCACTTCTTTTCGTTCTCAAGTTCAACTTAGGAACGAGGGACGTTGAGTGTCCCCGAGTCAAAGGGCTTAGAACACTAGATGTTTTATTTATAAATAGCCCAAATCCATCTAAGAAACGATGAGAAAAATTTAAAAATCTATTTCTCTTTCTTTTTAAAGAGTTCTTCTTCTATATTCTTGGGAAGAGGTTTATATTTACTGAATTCCATCGTAAAATCTGCTTTCCCCTGTGTGACGGAACGAAATTGTGTAACAAGACCAAAAGTTTCGGAGAGGGGCATTTCTGAATCGATGCGGGTAAAATGTTCGTCAATAACTGTATCTAATACGTTTCCTCGATTTTGATTGATGATCGCCATAATGTTACTTCGAAATTCCGAAGGAGTTTCCACCGATACTTTCATCACCGGTTCCAGGATGATCGGCTTGGCTTTATGATAATTTTCTCTAAAAGCTGATCTGGTAGCTATTTCAAATGCAAGTGGAGAGGAATCGACTTCATGAAAATCACCATCATCCAAAGACATCTTCACACCCACAACCGGGAATCCGGCAAGTGCTCCTTTGTCGAGTGAAGAAAGAAAACCTTTTTCACAACCGGGCATAAATTGGCTGGGAATATGACCACCCCGCACTTTATCCATGAAGATATTTTCATCTTTTCCGGAATGCGTTAAAATTCCCTTTATACGTGCATATTGGCCGTGCCCGCCAGTTTGTTTCTTATGAATATAATCAAATTCGACAGCCTTCGTAAGAGTTTCCCGATAGGAAACCTGGGGCGCATTAACTTCCAGGTTCACACCATATTCTCTTCTGATTCTTTCGATATAGATATTTAGATGCAGTTCGCCCATTCCGTGCACAATTGTTTCATTTGTTTCTTCATTCACATTTGCCTTGAAAGTTGGATCTTCTTTAGTAAATCTGGATAATGCTTTGGCAAGTTTATCCTGATCCTTATTGTTGTTAATTACCAAAGCAAGGGATATTATTGGTTTGGGAACGAATGACTGGCGCATCGTAAAATTATTATTTCCGCTATTGAAGGTATCTCCCAAAGCGCAGTCTGTGCCAAACAAAGCCACTATGTCACCGGCGCTGGCGCTACTAATATCTTCCATATTATCGGCATGCATTTTTACCAGGCGTCCTACTTTTATTTTATTGCCGGTTCGGGCATTAAGCAGATCTGATCCTTTTGCTATTGTGCCCTGATAAATTCGTATATAGGTAAGTTGCCCATATTGTTGACTTTCCAATTTGAAAGCCAGCGCAACAACCGGCAGATTAGGATCAGATTCAAGTTTTATGCTTTTCATGTCATCGTTTTTATCTCGGGCTGAGTTTACTCTTTCAGTTGGATCGGGAAGATAGCGTACAACGGCATCGAGCAGCAATTGAACTCCTTTGTTTTTGTAAGCGGAGCCCATAAATACAGGCGTTAACTCCAAAGAAATAGTAGCTTTTCTTACTGCTGCATAGATCATTTCTTCGGTTTCATTTCCATCCAGAAAAGCTTCTGCCAGTTCATCGCTGAACATAGAAACAGCGTCAATCAATGTCTCACGCATTTCTTCGGTTTTTGCTCGATATTCTTCTGGAATTTCTTTCTCTATAACCTGTTCGCCATTAGGTCCGGTAAAATATCTGGCTTTACGGGTAACGAGATCGATTATGCCTTCAAAGTTTTCTTCCAGACCAATCGGGATCTGCATTAAAACTGCATTATGATCCAATTTTTCACGAAGTTGGTCTTTAACTTTTTCGGGATCAGCACCAGTTCTGTCCAACTTGTTAATGAAAGCGACATGAGGAACCTTGTAGCGTTTCAATTGTCTGTCCACTGTGATGGACTGAGACTGGACGCCGCTCACACCACAGAGAACAAGTATCGCTCCATCCAGCACTCGCAGGGCGTTTTCTACTTCGATCGTAAAATCGATATGTCCCGGAGTATCGATAACATTAAGTTCGTAGTTTTTCCATCTTACGTTTGTTGCAGCGGATGCAATCGTGATGCCGCGTTCTTTTTCCAGTTCCATGGAATCCATGGTGGCACCAATGCCATCTTTTCCGTGTACTTCACCGATTCTGTATATTTTGTTGCAATAATATAGGATTCGTTCCGTTAAAGTAGTTTTTCCAGAATCAATATGAGCACTGATGCCGATATTTCTAACTTTTTTAATTTCCATTCTTGTCCTTTAAATAAAATTTATCCTTTAAGTGAGGTTTTCTGTTCATCATTCCCAAATTCAACTGAGGAACGAAGCCTTAATATTGCTCTACATGCTATTGATCGACATCTTTTCAAGGTCTTCAATCGATTCCGAAATTGCTTCCGAAAGTGTGGGATGTGCAAAAACAATTTTGAGTGCTTCATCAATAGTCATTCCGGACTGAATTAAGATACCGCCTTCTGCAATGAGTTCCGTTGCTTCGGGACCGATAATGTGCATGCCGACGATTTTTTTACTGGCGCTGTCTGCAATAGTTTTTACAAAACCGAAAGTCTCTCCGAGTCCAAGAGCTTTTCCGTTTGCCATGAAAGGGAATTTTCCCACTAAAATATCGCCGTATTTTTCACGTGCCCGTGCTTCAGTAAGACCGACAGAGCCAATTTCAGGATTTGTAAAAGTGCATCGAGGAATATTTTCATACTTTAATTCTTCGATATCCTTGTCTCGACCTTCGATCCTGTTTTTGATGATCTCAGCAGTAAGAAGTCCCTGTTTGCTGGCAGTATGAGCAAGCATCATTTTCGCTGTGATATCCCCTATTGCAAAGAGATTCCTCTGGTTTGTTTCGAATTTATTATCGATCGAAAGTGCATTCTTGTTTTTATCTATATCAAATTTTTTGCATTCAATATCAAATACAGGTTCTCTGCCTATGCTGAGGAGCACTTTTTCGGTTACGATTTCCTTGCCGGTCGAGAGTGCAAGGATCAGTTCATTGTTTGCCTTTTTCCAACCTTCAACAGCAGTATTGAGATGTATCTTTATTCCTGCCTTTTTCAAAGCCATTGCAAGCCGTTTTGAAATTTCTACATCTTCCGTACTGATAAGTTGCGGCAGGAATTCGACAATCTGCACTTCAACTCCCAGTTGGGCAAAGATGGAAGCGAATTCACATCCGATCACTCCACCGCCGACAACAGTTAAACGCTTGGGAATATCCTGTAATTTTAAAATATCCTTTGAAGAAAGAATATGTTTGCCATCAATCTTGAGGGCAGGAAGTTCTTTGGGTTTTGAGCCGGTTGCAATAATCACGTGAGTTGCCTGTACTGCTTCGTTTTCTGTTGAGATGAGATAGGAGTCGCCATTTTTCTCGATTGACGTCACAGTGTCTTTAAAAACGGGTATTTGTCTTTTTTTGAATAGGAACTCGAGTCCTGAAACCAATTTTTCGACAATCTGGTTCTTTCGGTCGTAAATCTTTGCATAATCGAATGAAGGATTCTTCAGGGATAGTCCGAATTCTTCAACATGATGCAATTCAGAAAAGAGGTTGGCAATTTTCACCAGTGCTTTTGTAGGAATACATCCCCAATTAAGGCATACACCGCCAAGCCGTTCTTTTTCGAAAACAATACAATCAATGCCATATTGTTGAAAGCGAATTGCAGCAGCGTATCCCCCAGGTCCCCCACCGATTATTGCAACTGTATGTTTTTCCATTTATCTTACCTATCCTTCATGTAATTCTGAGCATATGTGACATAGTGTTCTGCAGATATAAGGATTTTTTTATATTGTTCATCAAGAACTTCTCTTTTAATTTTCGCTGGAGTTCCAAGTATCAATGAACGGGGTGGTGCTTTAAAGTTTGCCAGCACGATCGCGCCTGCGCCCACGACAGAACCCTCACCGATAACTGCTCCATCCCAAATGATGGCTCCGCTTCCTATCAGGCAATTGTCTTCAATCGTACAACCGTGAAGAATTGCATTATGACCTATCGTAACATTTTTCCCAATATTCAAAGGCGCAGTATGGGTCGTGACATGCAGAACGGAATTATCCTGGATATTTGAATTTTCTCCGATCCTTATATAATTCACATCCCCCCGCACAATAGCATTGAACCATACCCCTACATGATCACCCAGAGTGACATCTCCTATAACTTTTGCACCTTCTGCAATGAATACCTCTTTCCCAATTTTGGGCTCTTTATCCAAATAGTTGAGGATCATATATGCTCCATTAATCTCTTATAAATCCAAAGGCATAACTGCCCTTTTTGATCAATTCATTAAATCTGTCATCATTTATTGGAATCGATAAAAGCTGTTCAAGGTTTTCATCATCATGCTGCCATGAATACTTCACTTCACCCACAAAAATAGTGTGATCTCCACTGCGTACTTGCGTGATCGTTTTACATTCAAAATTTGCCACTGCATCAGCAAGAATAGGAATGTCGGTCAGTGTGCTATGTTGGGTTTTTATCCCGAATTCAGTAATTTTATCAACATTTCTTCCGGACTCCAAACCACACTGCATGGTCTGTTCAGCCATCGTTACAGACGGTATTGCGAGTACAAAATTCCGGTTTTCCGATAATATTTCATGAGAATGACGGGTCAATCCGACTGAGATTGCAAACATTGGCGGCTTGATCGAAGTCCTCATGAACCATCCAAGTGTGATAATATTCGCAGGTCCGTCTTTTGGTTTGGACACTGCAAGTGCAAGCCCCGAAGGTCTGCTTATCCGTTTTACCACATCTGCATAATTACTATGTCTCATAACAGTCCTTTCTTTTTTCTGATGAAAAGTTCAGTTCCGATCAGAACTATCGCAATCACTGCAAGATACCACTTTTTCCACAACTCAATATCTCGTGTCGTTCGAATTATTATTGGCTCTCGCTGAACGCGAAGAATTTCTTTAAAATCGTCTGAAGAGCTGAGCATTTCACCATTTGTTTTTGAAGCAATATACTTTAAATATGCTTCTTGTATTCCTCGCGAACTTTGTTCCAAAGTAAGTATTTCAATAAGAAATTGGCCGTCATCTTTGAAAATATTTTTCCCGAGTTCTGTTTCTGAAGAATAGATATATTTGCCAGATTTCAGGTCATCGATTTCTGTTTTATATGAATTATCCTTTTCTGATAAAAATTTCTCGGCAACAAGAGAATCATCTTGAATGATATGTAATTTGATATTCTGTCCATTTACAAGGTTCATTTTCTCATCAAAAAGATATGCAGTAAATTCTACAGGTTCTCCTTCGAGATAGTATATTTTATCCGGAGAACATAAAAATCTCTGTGAAATATCAGCATTTAAAAGCCACTGTGCAATGTTCATGATGAATGAATCAAACCACGGCTCATCTGGCTTCTCCCACATTTTCCATTTGAAGAAATCATATCCTGACCATTGTAAAATATGCCCTTTAAGATACGGCGAAAATGCAATAATGGGATTTTCGGAAACGATATCAGCTTGCAAAATTACTTCTGTATTCGGTTTTCTCTCATAAAAATATGTGGTGACGGGCGGAAGTGCGTTCCAGAATGAAGCGATATCTTTATCACGATTGACCAGAAAAGTCTGGTAATTTCCCATTATCTTTGTTGGTATGACGGTCGTTTGAATTGTTTCCCTGAATCTTGTAGTTTGTAGAGGAAGAATGCCGCTTAGTTCAGGATCGATCTTCCCAATATACAAAATATTGCCGCCGCGTGAAACGAAATTTTCAACCGCTTCAAGGGTTGCTTTATCAAAATTGAATGTTTCCGAATTATGCAAGATGAGTATATCTGTTTTGCTCAATTTTTCGGTAGGAGAAACAAGTTCGTTATCCTGGAAATAACCGTCTCTTCTTTGTACAAGAAGCGAGGTCTCGAATCGCTCATTTTTCATCAAAGCCCTGTGAATAAAGGTTATATCCCAATTTAGAGAGGATGATATCAATGTGAATTGTGCTTTGTTCTTCACGACACTCACAAGAAATTCTCTTCTATTATTTCCCAGAATATTTTCCGGTGTGTCCTGTAGCTCCACGTCAGCAGAAAGTTTTTGATATCCGAGTTTTGATGGAGTGAACGAGAGAGAAAATTGCTTTTCATTATTATTGGAGATCAGTTTCTCTTCAAGCAGACGGTCATTCTCATCACGGATCGATAATAAAAATGTTACTGAATCAGGAAGTCCTGATATGCAACATGAAACTTCGGTTTCCATATTGAGATATAACGGATTATTTACCGTGACTTCATCAAGTGAGACATCGGTCATCTTGGTATCTTTCCCTAAAATGACAGGGAAAACAGGAAAATGAAGTTCATCAATAAGAGAATATGAATTGTTGCTGTGCTGCAATCCGTCCGAAATAAGAATTACATCTGATATGTTTGGATATTTTGGATTATCCTGAAGCTCTTTTAATGCTAAAAATATATCAGTAGTTGTGGAATCCTGCTGCAAACCGTTGCTAAAAGGAACGATCTTATTGTTAATACTGTGCTCTTTAAAATAAGTGTTGAGTTCCTGTTCCCAGTGAAGTGCTGCCTGTGATTTAGTCTCTGTGGAATTCAGTGGTTGCAGCATGCTCGCACTTGAATCGATCATTACGATTGTAATTGGAGATATTTTTTTTGTGCGGGAAAAGTGGAGTGTAGGATTAAAAATGAGCATTATTACGATCGCAAAGAAAAAGAATCTTATTAGTCCAAGAACAAATTTTAGATTATTATTTATCGGTGGATTTGTAATTCTATAATAGAAAAAAATAATGATTCCTGAAAGAATAATGAGAAGTAATGCCAGCACGTTCATTTATTTATCTTGTTTTGAAATTTTTTAAGAAGATTACGTGCAGCTTTCTGCTCGGCGGTTTTTTTGGATTTCCCGCTCCCTCTTGATGAATATTCATTCCCTACCGAGACCTTTGTATAGAATTTTTTTTGATGCTCGGGTCCCGATTCTTTTATTATTTCGTACACAGGATTTTTTGCAAATTCAGTATGGCAAAATTCCTGAAGAATGCTCTTATAATTTTGAAGATCAGTATGAGCGATCAGCTCATCAAAATTGGAAAGTATTAAATTTTGTAATACATATTTAGCTTCGCGGTATGAGCTATCCAAAAATATTGCACCAAAAATCGACTCCATAGTATCTGCGGTAAGTGAAGAGCGTTTCTTGCGTGTAAGCTTGATCTCATCTTCTTTTACGAGAATATATTTTGCTAAACCAATTTCGATTGCTTTTTTATTCAAATAGACTTTACTAATTATTTTCGAGCGTTTTTTGGTGAGAAATCCCTCATCCTTGTCATGATAAATTGTGAAAAGATATTCTGTGATGGCGAGTTCCAGAACAGAGTCTCCGAGAAATTCCAATCTTTCGGCAATCGAATGTTCACTCTCTTTTTCGTATATGGATTTGTGGATAAGTGCAGCTTCTAAGAGTGAGGAATTTTTGAAGAAATAGTTAAGTTTTTCTTCTAATTGAGGAAGTGATTTTCTCCACTTTTCGATCTTTTGTGGTGCCACTTGAGGGTTAAGAACAATTTTATCATACTCATTCATCATATCGCTTGAAAACCAGTGTCGCGTTGTGACCACCGAATCCAAAAGAGTTTGAAATGGCGTAGTTTATTTCTAAGGGAATTGTTCCTTTAGGGTTGTAATCCAGGTCGCATTCCGGATCAGGGGTAGTGAGATTAATGGTGGGATGTATTTTTTGATCCTGAATGGATTTTATTACAATAATTGATTCCAGGGCACCTGCAGCGCCAAGTCCGTGACCGAGCATTGATTTACTTGAGTTTATTTTTATCTTGTATGCATAATCACCGAACACAGTTTTAATCGCCTTAGTTTCACCTTTGTCATTAAGGGGAGTGGATGTACCGTGAGCATTTATATATTGCACATCTTCTGGGGTAATACCTGCGTCTAAAAGTGCGTTTCGCATTGAATGTGCTCCACCTTCTCCACCCGGAGCAGGCATGGTTATATGGAATGCATCACAGGTTGCTCCGTAACCGACCAGTTCTCCGTGTATGGTTGCTCCTCTTGCTTTTGCATGTTCATACTCTTCCAATATCAGCGCTGCAGAACCTTCAGCAAGGACAAATCCGTCCCGTTCTTTATCAAAGGGCCTACTGGCTGTTTCCGGTGAGTCATTTCGTGTGGATAATGCACGCATGACAGAAAAACCGGAGAGAGTAAACTTTGACACGGCTGCTTCAGAGCCGACTGCAATTACTGCATCTGCAGCTCCATATTTGATTGCTCGATATGCTTCTCCAATAGCATTTGCACTTGATGTGCATGCTGAAGTAACATTAAAGTTGATAGAGCGTGCGTTGTATTTGATCGCAATTCTGCCAGCAGCAATATTCGAAATCATCATTGGTATGAAGAAAGGGCTTATTCTTCTGGGACCACGTTCAAGAAAGACCTGCATTTGCTTCTCAAAAGTGTGAATTCCACCAATACCTGTTCCTGATATTACACCCAATTTGTCCAGATCGATCTGTCCTTCAATGCCTGAATTTTCCATCGCTTGACTCGCAGATACCATAGAAAATTGGCAGTAACGATCCATTCTTTTTGCTTCTTTGGGATCAATATAATCAAGGGGATCAAAGTTATTGACCTGACCAGCGATCTTCGATGGGACGTCTTCAACATCAAAACCTTCTGCAAGTGCAATACCAGATTTTCCTTCACAGAGCTTTTTCCAAGTATCATTAACGTTCAAACCGAGGGGATTAATTGTACCGAGACCTGTGACTACCACTCTTTTTAGCTTCATGCAATAGGATCCTTTCTTGAATAGATGGAATGGACCCCACATACAGTGTCACCAGTATGTGGGGGTCATGAATTATTTGTTTAATTTTTTGTCGAGAAATTCGATAGCAGTACCTACTGTTGTAAGCTTTTCTGCATCTTCATCAGGAATTTCAATATCAAATTCTTCCTCGAACTGCATGATTAACTCGACTGTGTCAAGAGAATCTGCGCCAAGGTCTTCAATAAAGCGTGCTTCTAATGTTATTTCATCTTCAGTTGCACCCAGTTGCGTTGCTATGATTCCTTTGACTTTTTCTTTGATGCTTTCGTCCATTGTTTTCTCCTTTGATTTAAGGTTTCTTTTATATCATTCCACCATCTATTATTATTGTTTGTCCTGTTATATAATCAGCATCTTCACTGCTGAGGAAGAGCACAAGTTTGCCCACATCCTCAGGAGTGCCAAAACGTTTTAGTGAGATATTCTCAAGATATTTTTGCTGGATCTCTTCAGGAAGAGCATCTGTCATTGCAGTTCTGATAAAACCTGGGGCTACAGCATTTACATTGATATTTCTGGAGGCAAGCTCCTTTGATACAGATTTTGTAAAAGCAATAATCCCGCCCTTAGAAGCAGCATAGTTTGCCTGACCAAAATTTCCGATAAAGCCGATTACTGATGAAACATTCACTATTTTCCCATGACGTTGTTTCATCATGTATTTCGCTGCTTTTTGTGTACATATAAAGGTACCGGTAAGGTTCACATTTATCACTTTGTCCCAATCAATCTTTTTCATGCGGATGAGCAAAGTGTCTGCAGTAATACCTGCGTTATTTATAAGAATGTCAATCGAGCTGAATTTTTTATATATATCCTTCATGAAATTTTCGACTTCTTCTTCAGAGGTGATGTTACATTGAAATCCAGCTGCTTTAAGACCTTCAGAAGTAAATTCATCTACAGTTTTATCAATATCGTCTTGAAGTATATCAGCGATCACAACCTGTGCTCCTTGCTCGGCAAACAATCGTGCAATACTCTTTCCGATTCCACGAGCACTGCCGGTTATGACTGCTACTTTTCCGTCAAATCTATTCACAGATTCTTCCTATAAATTTTTGAATGCAGTGATAACCTTTTCTGCATCCTCGAGGGTGTTGATCGTATATCTCTTCGTGTCTGAATTTATAGCTTTAATCATGCCGGTTACTACACGACCTGGACCAAACTCTATAAAAGTATCAATATCATTCTTACACATATATTCAACTGATCTCACCCATTGAACAGGAGAAATAATTTGCTGTGTTAAATTGTCAATAATTTCATCTTTATGCCTTTCCGGTTGAGCAGCATAATTGGAAATGATTGGTATCACTGCGTCTGAAAAATCACATGTTTTCATTTCTTCGGACAGCCACTCAAATGATTTTTGAATAAGTGGTGAATGAAATGCACCACCGACAATAAGTTCTACTACGCGTCTCGCGCCGGCTTCAGTACATTTATCCATAACTTCAGCAACAGCTATGCTCTCTCCGCTGATCACAGTTTGAACAGGTGTGTTAAAGTTCGCTGCAACCACAACTCCCGAACTCTGTTGGCAAAAATTAATAATTATTTCAGCGTCAAGTCCTAAGATGGCAGCCATTTTAAAAGGTATACCTCTGCTCGCTTCAATCATGAATTCACCGCGTTTATGAACAAGATAGAGTGCATCGAGCCAGTCAAGTGAGCCAGCAGCAACAAGTGCGGAGAATTCTCCTAAGGAATGTCCTGCAGTATATGCGGGAATAATGTCTATGTGATCTTTGAAATAATTATATGCTACAACACTGTGGAGCAGGATTGCAGGTTGAGTGTTGTGAGTTTTCTTGAGTTCATCCTCAGGACCTTCGAACATGATATGTGTCAGGTCATAGCCAAGTCTTTCATTAGCTTCTTCAAAAAAATGTTTATATTCAGGAAGTGCATAAAATTCTCTCGCCATTCCAACATATTGAGCACCTTGACCTGGGAAAACAAAAGCAATATTTTTCTTTATCATTTAATACCTCAGAAGTACGCTTCCCCAGGTAAGTCCAGCTCCAAAAGCATCGAGCACAATAAGATCGCCACGGCGAATACGCCCATCTTCTGCTGCTTCTGCAAAGGCAAGAGGGATACTGGCAGAGGAAGTATTTCCATATTTTTCAATATTTATTATGACTTTTTGTGGAAGAAGACGGATTCGTTTTGCTGTTGCATCAATGATTCGCAGGTTTGCTTGATGTGGTATAAGCCAATCCACATCATCGCCAGTAAATCCGTTTCTTTCCAGGA
This sequence comes from Candidatus Cloacimonadota bacterium, assembly GCA_021160355.1. GTDB lineage: Bacteria > Cloacimonadota > Cloacimonadia > JGIOTU-2 > JGIOTU-2 > Celaenobacter. The sequence continues at coordinate 1,950 of JAGHCS010000105.1, read as the reverse complement.
TTCTTACTGCTGCATCCACCATTGATTTGACAGCTATCTTGAAGATTCGGTTTCCTTCCATATACACCGTGTGCATATTCTGCTCTACAGTTTCTTTTGATGCAGGATTGCGAGATCCTCCACCCTGCTGAATAAGCAGATTGCCATAGCGCCCATCTGAAGAAATATATGTGTCGATGATCTCCGAAATTTCACCTTTATGTGCTTGAGTCAGTATTGCTGCACCAGCTCCGTCACCAAAAAGAACACATGTACCTCTATCGGTCCAATTTGTGATCTTAGTCAGGAGTTCCACACCGAAAACAAGTGCATTTGTTGCAGAACCGTTTTCGATGAATTGTTTGGCTATAGTAAGAGCATAAATGAAACCAGTACATCCAGCTGAAATATCAAAAGCGGGACAATGTGGAATTCCGAGTTTTGATTGTAAGATACATGCAGTTGAAGGGAATGGATAATCAGGGGTTACAGTCGCAACAATTATAAGATCTATATCTCTTGTTCGAAGTGAAGATTTTTTAAATAGTTTTTCGCAAGCTTTGAGAGCAACATCAGACGCAGCAGTGTGCTCATCAGATTTTCTCCGTTCAACCATACCTGTTCGTGTGCGGATCCACTCATCGGACGTGTTAACTATTTTTTCTAAGTCCTGATTGGTAAGGACATTATCAGGAACTGCCATTGCAATTTCATCAATTTTAACTCTGATTTCACTCACGTTAGTTCTCCAATTTTTGCTGGTAGTATTCTTTAATATGACTTAAAAATTTTGATTGTTTAGAAAAACTGGCAAACTTGATGGCATTTGAGATTGCTTTTGCATTGGAGCAACCATGAGCAATAATAGTAATTTCGTTTACACCAAGTAAGAATCCTCCCCCATACTCGGTGTAATCCAATTTTTTTTTCAGATGTCTATATGCAGGATATGATAATATCGCACCGATCTTCGCGATCCAGTCATGCTCAAATTCCTGCTTTAGTATTTCAAAAAGAGAAAATGCGACACCTTCTACTGTCTTAAGCATAATATTACCGGTGAAACCATCTGAGATAATAACATCTGCAGTCCCTGTGAGAATATCTTTACCTTCGATATTCCCGATAAAATTCAGAGATTTGAGTTTCTGAAGTTTCGCATAAGCTTCAATAGTAACTTCATTCCCCTTTTTGCTTTCTTCACCAATATTAATGAGGGCAACTCGGGGTTGTTTTTTCTTTTGAAAATAAGCCGAATATATGCTCCCCATTTCCGCGAATTGTACAAGATTTTCTGCTGTGCAGTCCACATTTGCACCAACATCAAGAAGTATTTCCGGTTCTTTGGTTGTGGGTAATGAGATTGCAAGGGCTGGTCTGAGAACTCCTTTTATTCTGCCAAAATACAGCAGAGAAGCAGCCATAACTGCACCTGTCGAACCAGCACTTACGAGCGCATCAGCCCCGCCATCTTTCACGAGATTCAATGCTTTCATTAGGGAAGAATCAGTTTTTTTTCTGAGCTCGGATACCGGTTTTTCAGAAATATCAATAACCTCTTTAGCATCAATGATTTTTATTGATTGTTTGGGGTAATAATATTTCTCAAGAGCTTTAGTGAGAATTTCTTCCTTCCCGACCAGAAAAACCTTGGTACAGCATTTATTATTGATTGCTGAAACTGCACCTTCAACTTCTGGGAATGGAGCTTTATCGCTCCCAAATGCATCGACTGCAATTCTCATATATTCTATTCAGAAACAGTTATGATTTTCTTACCTCTGTAAAATCCGCAGTGAGGGCATGCATGATGAGGGCGCATGGTTTCGCCACAATTATTGCATTTGATCACAGGTTCAGCTTTTGCTGTATAATGCGTTCTCCGTTTACGACCTTTTGATTTCGATCTTTTCTGCTTTGGCACTGCCATTGAATACCTCCGAGAATAATTATAAATATACTTTCATAACT
>JAGHCS010000041.1 GCA_021160355.1 Candidatus Cloacimonadota bacterium | reverse complement strand
TGGAGTAAAACATCCGTGATATTTTATTGCATTATTTTGGAGTGAAAAAACCGTGTTTTTTCATGCAAAATCACGGATTTTGCACCCCGTAATCTTTAACTGGTGCAAAAGTTTTTCTGTGGATCGGACATATGCCAAATTGTGTGAGCGCTTCCTTATGATTTTTTGTCGGATATCCCTTGTTATGAATGAAGTCATATTGAGGATATTTTTCATGATAATTAACCATGATGGAATCACGAACCACTTTTGCAACAATTGATGCTGCCGCGATACATTTATATGTGCTATCACCTTTTATAATAGATTTAATAGCTAAATAAGGCTCTTCGATAAATCTATATCTCGGCACATACGGACCATCAACAAGTGCCAAATATGCTGAGGGCAAAAAGGAAGATAGAAGCTCATTCATACCTAGAAATGTCGCTTGAAGAATATTTATTTCATCAATTATTTTATGGTCGATAATTCTATATTTATAATGAATTGCTCTCGATATTATTTCCTGATAGAGTTCAGCACGTTTTTTTGATGAAAGTTTTTTTGAGTCATTCAAGCCCTGTATAGTTGATTTTTCGGGTAATATCACCGCAGCAACAACGACCGGTCCGGCTATTGGGCCCCTCCCTGCTTCATCGATACCGATTATTTTTTTATATTCGGGAAAATGCTTATATTCTGATATCATGAGAGCATTTTTATTGCCAGGATTATAGCTTCAAGAAAACTCTTCTCCGAAGCAATCCCTTTTCCTGCAATATCAAATGCTGTACCGTGATCAACTGAAGTGCGTATATAGGGCAATCCAAGAGTTACATTGACCCCTGTATCGAAGGACAGCATTTTAAAGGGTATCAAGCCCTGATCATGATAGAGAGAAATTATCATATCATACTTTTGATAATTCCCTGCAAAAAAAGTATCTGCCGGATACGGACCATCGATCTCGACACCTTGAGTTCTCAGTGTATCAACTGCCGGCTTTAGAATTACTAACTCTTCATTTCCAAAAGCTCCATATTCACCTGCATGAGGATTAAGTCCGAGTAGTGCTAATTTCGGATGTGATATATGAAAAAATGATTTTAACGCACTGTTAATAATATGCATCTTCGCTACAACATCATCAATAGTTATATAGGATGAAACCTCAGAAACTGCACAATGAGTAGTCAGTAATGCAACATTCAATTTATCACTGAAAAAACTCATCACAACGTGAGCATCATGCGCTTGATGTGCGAAAAATTCAGTGTGCCCGATAAAATCCGGATGGGAAAGTTGAATATAATGCTTGCCTATTGGCGCAGTCACTACCGCATCGATATACCCATTCAAAGCATCTTCGCCGGCTTGCTTTATTGCATCATATGCAGCGATACCGCTCTCTTGGGATGGATTACCTGAGATAAGATCAGAATCCTGTTTGGATAGAATCCAATATACATCCTTGCCAATGTCCCTTATTCCCTTTGCTTCATGAATCACAGGAAATTCGGGGATGCTCATATTTGTAGGAAAAGTGCCATAAAGAATGAGTGTATGATCAAAGGAATGTTTTTTCAGCACCTTGAGAACGATTTCTGGACCTATACCGCCTGGATCACCGAGAGTAATACCGATTATTGCCATGATTTGTAGGTAAAAAAAATGGTGCCGGGACGCGGAATTGAACCACGGACACAGGGCTTTTCAGGCCCCTGCTCTACCGTCTGAGCTATCCCGGCAACCTTCATAAAAAAAATTGCGATTGACACTGTTTTTTTATCCATCTGTATGCTGTCAAGTTTTACGCTTTTGCGTACTTACTGCACAAATATCCTTACTTGTTTCTGCATCATATAGTTATCGATCCAGCTCCTGAACTTCTTTTCAACATATTCCTGGCGGTATTCCTGTTTTATTGATTCAAAATTTTGAGGAGTTTCAACTTCCTTTTTTTCAACATAATAGAATCCCCAACCATAATCGGTAAATCGTATGGGATGACTGTAAGTATAGGGTTCCTTGGTAAAAGCGCTGCGAACAATGACATTGCTACCCGGCAGATCATTGATCTGGTCATCATAACTTATAAGGGGAGTTTCACGCAATCCTCCAAAGATATAGGTTAGATATCCTTTTTGCCTATTCATGAGTTCAAGAGAGAGATATTCAGTAAAAATTTTCCCTTCATCAAATTGCAATTTCGAAAGAAATTCATCACGTGCTTTCGTATAGGCATCATAACCGGATATCTTCTTGCCGGATATTTTGTCTTCAAGGAAAAGGATCGCATATCCTCCTTTGACAGTGAAAATCTTTGGGAATTTATTTCCAATTCTTATGGAATTCAATTCGTCATATTCCCGTTTCGGTAAGGTGATCAAGCTGTCAATAACAGTATATTCATCGTCCAACTCCATGTAGTCAGTATAATACGTATCTTCATGATGAGTATTAAACAACATATCTCTATTGCTGGAAATATTATCATAAATTATTTTCGCGTTTCGATATGCTGTGCTGTCCGCAAACGGGAGCTTCATTTCATAATAAACCTGTGACTTGTTCAGCTCAAAAATATTTTCATCGTTTATTTCTTTATCAATTAATTTGAAGAAGAAACATCCCTCTTCCGTATAGATCGGAGAAGAGATTTCATTCAATCCAAGAGTGTCCACACAAGAATAGACCAGCTCGTTGAGATTGTTTGCACTTATGAATGTATTATCCTTTTCTATTAATGGATGTGGTTGATAATACATGTCCGCTACGATCTTAAACTCCACTCCAGCATGTATCGCACCCGAAATATCCTGAATTTTTTGATACATCAAAGGATTCTCGGGTATAAAAATTGTCTGCAGTTTTACCCGATTGGATTGGAGAAATTTATCCCTATTCTCTGAAAAATAAGCTTTTGCGTCTGAAGAATCGATGATGATCTGCGAAGTATCAATTGGAATAAAAATATATGAAAATCTATAGAGATTGGGTTCGAAATATGCGTTTTTGTTTTGTGAATAAAATTCCTGGAAACCGTTCTGCCAATCTGTATCCCATTTATTTTCAAGAAGATTCTTCACTTCATCTTTGAGTGATTTTTTTTCTTGCGAAAGGACAAGCCGTCTGTCATTCACCAATCCTATTACATAGCGGGTTCCCTTTTTGGCAAAGAATATGGAATCGACCGGTGTTTTAAAGATAGTATCCTGGATGAGTGGATACGGTTCCTTGTAATAGGGCATATTCTCAATATATTTCTGGAATAATTTGATCTCTGCACCGGGATAGTTCATAAGAAAATCATGTTCGGAAACCCTTTGTTTGATGCATGTTATAGTTGAATCTGCCTGCTCCCGTTTGGCTTTTTTTGTAAGTTCTTCAATAATATCCTCTCGGACTTTTTCAAATGACATCGTGTCCCGCACAGTCACAAATTCCTCAAGATTATACTCATAATAATTCCATAAAGAGTCCTCTGAAAATTGCATATCTATTTGCAGATCTTCTACATCTAAGCTAATATAACTTACATCAATTTCGAAAAGGAGCTCGTGCTCAATGTTGTTGTCAAAATAATTTTCTGTTTCGCTGTCGAAATAATAATCTCGTCCTACTGAAATATAATCCTTCCAAATCGGCAGAGCAGCATCTTCAAAATCGGCGATACCTCCGCCTTTTTTCCCGATTGTTTTAAAGATTATCCATCCGTCGTCCTGCTCGATCGGTGAAAAATAATATCGCCCCAGGTGCAAATGCAATGCTTTGCTAATGATCTCAGCACTATGTTCTAGCTTACCGATGTGATCACTCTTTTCCAGGTATCCTGTTTCGAACACATGATGGGCTTGAAAAATAGGGCTATTTTCATCATAGCCGGAATTAAGCAGATCAGCTAATTGTTCCGCATAAATTCGTGCCTGAGCATGGGCATCTCTACGGTACGCAGATACATGTTTATAATATGGTTTGGATGATGGATAAAAATCATTATCCTGTATGTAAATAATACCGAGCCGAACCATGTCCGGTGATTGATAGGAATACTTGTGCGCTTGATGGAATTCCTTCACATAAGCAGGACTTGACGGAAAATTTGTGGGCATCAAACTGTCTGGAACAATGAGATATTTTAATTGGATTCGCGAATTATCACGCACGTATGCATCATACAATTCCCAGTCATTAAGATAAAATTGCTCTTTGATTATCTCTTTGATCTTTTCATCAAGCACATCATCACGGATTCTATCGATGATCTCACTATACCGCTTGGGGTACTGCAATTTAAATCTCTGGAATTTTGTATCATCGAAGTAACCATCTGTGAGGAAAAGCTCATTATCCGAATATATCTGTGTAAAAATTGTTTCCAATTCTTCATCATTAATAAAGATATTGTTCTCATCAGCATATATCTCAAAAAGGCGTTCAGTAATAATTTGATCGAGTGCTATCTTTCTCAGATCCTCATGTATCGACTTTTGAGAAACTTCCGCAAAAGAAGACGGATCATGCAAATACTCTCGCCAGATCGTTTCATACCTATCTTGTAACTCAAGCCATGTAAGAGGTTCGCCCGCAACTTCTGCCACTATATTGGATTGGGCAAATCCTGAAATAGGTATGAGTAATAGTAAAAACAAAATACAATATTTTTTCATTATGAATTATTCCCATTCAATTGTACTTGGGGGTTTGGAACTAATATCATAAACAACTCTGTTCACGCCACTTACCTCATTCATGATTCTGTTTGAGATATGCCTTAAAATATTGTACGGGATCTTGGTCCAGTCCGCAGTCATGCCATCCAGACTGTTCACTGCACGGAGCGCACACACATTTTCATAGGTTCTGTCATCGCCCATCACGCCGACTGTTTGCACAGGCAGCAATACTGCAAATGCCTGCCATATACGATCATAATAAAAACTCTTCCTCAGTTCATCAATGAATATGAAATCTATTTCCTGAAGTGTTGCCACTTTTTCCTCAGTGATATCCCCGATAATACGAACTGCCAGTCCCGGTCCTGGGAATGGATGTCTGAAAATTATCTCATCCGGCAGACCAAGCTCTTTGCCGATCACTCTAACTTCATATTTGAATAACTCCCGAAGCGGTTCTATAAGTTTTAGATTAAGTACTTCCGGCAAACCGCCCACATTATGATGAGATTTGATCGTGACTGAAGGTCCTTTTGCTGTTTTGGATGAAGCACTCTCGATCACGTCAGGATACAGAGTGCCTTGTGCAAGAAACTGTACATTGTCAAATTTGAGCGCTTCTTTTTCAAAAATTTGGATGAATAGATTTCCAATGATCTTCCTTTTTTCTTCGGGATCGATAACGCCTTTCAATTTTTCGAAAAATATATGTTTCGCATCTACCACATTAATATGGATGCCGATATTCTTGAACATATGTTGAATTTCAACAACCTCATTTTTCCTCATCAATCCTGTGTCAACAAGAACAGGAATAAGTTTATCTCCAATTACTTTGTGCAGCAAAGCAGCAGTGACTGATGAGTCTACTCCACCGCTCAAACCCAGTAAAACACCAGCATCCCCGACCTTTTCTTTGATGCTTTTTGATGATTTCTCAATGAATGAACTCGGCGTCCAATTTGGTTTTAGTCTGCAAATACCAAATATGAAATTCCTAAAAATATACAGCCCCTTCTCTGTGTGAGAAACCTCGGGATGAAACTGAACTGCGTAGATGTTGTTTGCTTTATTTTGCATAGCAACAAATGGTGTGTTTGTTGTACTGGAATATGTTTCATAACCAGAGGGTACGCTATCAATCTTATCCGAATGGCTCATCCACACCACATCTCCGGTTTCCAATCCCTCAAACAGTTTGTGCTTTTCATCAATAATCAACTCAACGTATCCGAACTCTTTTTTTAACGAATGTGCGACTTTACCTCCTAGTAGATGGCAAATGAGCTGCATTCCATAGCATATCCCGAGTATTGGAATTCCCAGCTCGAATAACTTTTTATCACAGAGAGGTGCTTCGTCCGCCAACACACTGTAGGGACTGCCGGATAAAATTATTGCTTCAGGTTCTAGTTCTGTAATTTCGGAGATATTAATGTCGTAAGGTACTACTTTACATGACACATTCAGCTGCTGAACTGATTTCAGTATCAAATATGTATATTGAGAGCCGAAGTCTAAAATTATTACCATAATTTAAAAGAAAAAGGGATTATGTTTTTTTTCATGACCAATCGTGGTTGGTCCCCCATGCCCGGTATATACTTTCGTTGCATCGGGCAGTACAAATAATTTCTCTTCTATGCCCTTTCGTAGAAGGTCTCCATCACTATCCGGAAAATCATATCGTCCGATACTTTCAAAAAACAGGGTGTCTCCGCTGAACACAAATCCATCACCGGCAAGACAAATACATCCTTTTGAATGACCCGGAGTATGCAACACCTTTAATGAAATGTTGCCAATGTTTATTTCATCGCCCTCTTTCAGCAGCCTGTCTGCTTTCACTGTAGTAATTGGGAATCCAACAAATGAGCTGAGGTTGAGATCCGGATTTTTTAATTTCTCGCTGTCATCTTCATGGATGCAAAGTGTTGCTCCTGTGAGTTTTTTAAGTTCGGAGTTCGCTCCAATATGATCAGCATGCCCGTGAGTATTGATGATATATTTTATTGTAAAGCCCAATTTCTCTGCCTCATCCACAATTGTTTGAGCATTGTTCGCAGGATCGATAACTGCTCCCAGTCCCGAAACCTTATCCCAAATGAGATACGTATTTGTCTCAAATTCTGCAAGTAATATCATTCTCTTAATTGGCACGTTTTCGATCCTTATGAGCCAGGAGCTGATCGTAGTAGATTTCTTTAAGCATTGCCTGCCCGAAGTCTTCGTTCTTTCCGGCAAATCCATGATAGTCAGAACCACCTGTGACCAGAAGCCCGTAGCGTTCGGCAAGCTCAAGATAATTTTGCCTCTGGTACAAACTATGCAGCGGATAAAATACCTCAAGACCGTCTAAGCCGAAATCAACGAGATCGGGAATGATAAAATCATTTTTAATGACTCCCGGATGTGCAAGTATTGCAATACCTCCTGCATCTTTTATTATCTTGATTACCTCTTCTGGTGGAAAAGTGGGTTTGCGCACATACGCCGGTCTGTCATTACCTATATAATGCCAGAAAGCTTCTTCATACGTTGTGTAGTCCTTTTGTGCCATTGCTGTAGCAATATGAGGACGACCGACAACCTTTTTATTTTCGACATGCTCGAATACGTCCTTAATATTCAGATTAAAGCCATACTCGTCCAATTTATCGAGGATCTTCTGAGCTCGCAAGAGACGCCCCTTTTGTAAATATTTCAACATGTTCAGAAGCTGCCTATTATGGATATCCACAAAGTAAGCGAGAATATGTACGTCGAATGCCTGATAATAACTACTGATTTCTACTCCGGGAACCAGCTCGATACCCAGATGTTTGGCAAATCTTTTACCCGCATTATATCCGTCAAGAGTATCATGATCTGTGATGGAGATCACTCCAAAACCCATTGCTTTAGTTTCTTTAACTATATCTTTTGGATGACGTGTGCCGTCTGAAAAATTTGAATGTATGTGTAGATCAATTTTCTTCATTATTGTGTGGTTCCTTTGCTGCGTTTTCCCCTGCTACATATCCGGTTGAAAATGCTGCCTGCAGATTGTATCCCCCGGTGTCACCATCGATGTTCAACACTTCACCTGCAAAGTACAGATTTTTTATTTTTTTTGATTCCATTGTTCGAGGATCGATATGTGAGAGTTCTACACCGCCGGAAGTAACAATTGCTTCGTCAAATGATCTTGTGCCGGTGATCGTAAAAGTAAGATTTTTCAAATTTCTCACAATGGTTTCTCGTTGCTCTTTTGTGATATTTGCGATTTTTGTATCTTCCGGTATCTGAGTTTTCGTGATGAAGAAGGATATCATCTTTTCCGGAAGGAACTCCTTTAACATACTTTTATAAGAGATTTTTCCATTATTGTTTATCTCTCTCAATATTCTCTCATGAATTTTCTGTTCTTCAAGTGCGGGTTTAAGATCGACATGCAGCGTCAGAAAATCCTCCTGAATTTCTTCTTTTACATCTCTACTGAGACGAAGTATTACAGACCCATCAGCGCCCCATTCAGTGAAATAGAATTCCCCGAACGCTTCGGACAAAATTTTATCATCCGTGGTGACAGTTCCTCTTACATTTTTCAATTTCACCCCATTGAGATCGGTATCCATATCAAGCAGATTAAAGGGTACTAATCCTGGATAAAGATCTGTGACTTTGTGGCCCGTGACACGTGCAAATTGGTATCCATCTCCCGAAGACCCGGTCTGAGAATAGGAATTTCCACCTGTTGCGATAATGACAGCATCAGCGAGCAAAGTACCATTTTCATGAATAACACCGCCTATAACATTCTTATAATGCAAAAGTTCCCTTACTGAAGATTCCAGCTGTACATGAACACCCAGTTTCTTCAGATAATCTGCAAACACATCTACAACATTCCACGAATTATCAGATTCAGGATAGATACGCCCGCCTGAAAGTTCCTTTAAAACAAGTCCCCGCTTCTCAAGAAATTGTATCAATTCTTTATTAAAAAATGTGTTGAAGGCATTAATAAGGAATTTACCATTCTGTCCGTACTTTTCAATAAATGTCATTATCTCGGGTTCAGTATTCGTGATATTACATCTTCCTTTACCGGTGAGTGAAAATTTCAGCCCGAGTTTGTTCATCTTCTCAAGAAGTGTTACTTCTGCTCCGCATTCGGCAGCTCTGCATGCTGCCATCATGCCGGCAGGACCTCCCCCGATGACGATGACTTTTTTCATAATAACTGCTTCACCGCACGGAAAGTGCTTACAATATTCGTTATCAAATACAAAAGATTATAATCTATCTACGAGTTTCGCAAGCGAATCTACTGCAGAGATATACGACTCGAAGAAGGTAACAAATTCTTCGCTTTTCAGCTTCAAATAACGATTCTTGATCTTATAGGCAGATTCAAAGGATGACAGATCGATCTCACATAATTCTGCTGTTGCTTTTATGACATCTAGCGCATTTATGGGAATTTCTGTTCCTTTAAAAAACAGTATCCCTTTCAAAACAGGAATGAGTGCAGAAAAAGAGTTCACAACAAGTGTATTGAGCACATTTTTCCTTTCGTAGTTCTCAAGAAATGAAGCACGAAGCACAAGCAATTTTCCTTTGAGTTCACTTTCTGCCTGGAGGCGAACATATTCCGGTTCAATCGAGATACCTTCAAAAGCATCATCTCCATGAAGAGTAAGATGAGAATTTTTTATTGAAAGAAATTCAAGAGGAAAGGAATCCAGGGAATCCGAAATATATTCTTTTGTGAGAAAGAGCGGGGCAGTGACATGTCTTTTGCGAAGTGTTTTTATGCAATTCCTGGCTTTTATAAGATTTTGAATTGAAATATCATCCAGGATTATTGCGACATTGATGTCAGAATATTTCTCATTGAAATCATCAGTTGTTGCACTTCCGTATATGTATATCGAATGCAGAGAGGTACCGAAAGTCTCAGTGTAACAATCAAGTATCTCTTTATATATTGATTCAGTATTTTTAGGCATATGTTTCCTTATTTTTGGTCATTCTGGGATTCTATAAATTCAGTGGCGCACGCACGTGCAAGGTTGCGGATGCGTTTTATATACATTGCCCTTTCCGAAACGCTGATCGCACCGCGTGCATCGAGCAGATTAAATATATGTGAGCATTTGAGCACATAATCATATGCAGGATAGACAAGCCCGCATTCCACCTGCCTGAACACCTCTTTTTCACAGCAATCAAACTCGCCAAGTAGCATCTCAACATTTGCAGTTTTGAAATTGAATTCACAGAATTGCTTTTCGCTTGTCATATACACTTCATCATAGGCCATTATATCGTTCCATTTAATATCTTTGAAATGATCGACCTGCTGAATGTACATAGCGATACGTTCTAGGCCGTATGTGAGTTCTACCGGGACTGACTTCAGTTCGTATCCTGCGATCTGTTGAAAATATGTGAACTGCGAAATTTCCATTCCATCCAGCCATACTTCCCAGCCCAATCCAGCTGCGCCGAGTGTCGGGGACTCCCAATCATCTTCCACGAATCGCACATCATGCTCCTTGATAGGAGTGCCGATTGCTTCAAGACTCTTCAAATATAGTTCCTGAATATCGTCAGGTGAAGGTTTGATAATGACCTGGAATTGGTAATAATGCTGCAATCTGTTGGGATTATCACCATAGCGTCCATCCTTGGGGCGTCTCGAGGGCTGAATATATGCAACTCGTTCATCTTTATTGGAGAGGGATCCGAAAAAGGTGGCAGGATGAAAAGTGCCGGCACCCATTTCTACATCATAGGGCTGACGAATTATACAGCCCTGAGAATCCCAAAATTTCTGTAGATGGAATATGATCTGCTGGAAAGTCAAAGCTTTATTCATCGTAGAAAGGATCATGCTTTGTTTCTTCGATAAGTGTTCTCACCAGCTCGATCTTATCCTTTAGGCGTTCTTGCATGAAATAATCGGAAGTTAATGTTTTTGCTTTTTCGTAATATGCTTTCGCAGAAGTAAAATAAGCATTGGCTTTCTTCTTATTCTCCACGCGCAATTTATGGTTTTTATCATAGTCTGCGCTGAATTCCGGATTCTTTGCCTTTTCATCATACTCGATATAGAGTTGATAATTCTGATATCCGCGTTCATTATCGATTTCACCAAGAATAAGATAGGGTTCAGGATGACCCGGGGCGATCTCAGCAGATTTTTGTGCATATTGAACAGCTTTATCATACGCCTTCATTTGGCGATATACATCAGCAATTCGATTATAACCTATCTCAGAATCAGGTGCGAGCTCTATATATTTGTCCAATACATCAAGAGCTTTTGTGAATTCCTGCTGGGTAACATAGATTGCAGCGAGATTCAGATAAGGGTTTGTGGATTTTGGATTTCTTTGGATAATATCTAAGTTCTGCTGGATAGCCTCATCTATACGTCCTGTTTTCTGATAAGCGATTGCTAGCTTTTTGCCGATATCACTATCCTCCACGCCAGCATCGATCACTGCGCGAAGATGCGGGATCGCTTCATCGAACATATCTTCTTCAAAATAGAGAATTCCGAGCGGCTTATGAACCTCAATACAATCAGGATCAATATCAAGTGCAAGATTGTATGCATCAACCGCATCATCAAAATTGTCGGTCATTTGACAGATCTCGCCAACACAGACCATGTATTCGATGTTGTCCTCTTCAAGCTCTGCAAGCGTTCTGTATGTTTCTGAAGCCATGTCATAGTCTTCGATCATTTTATATGACCATGCAAGTCCTTCAAGGGCTATGATGTAGTTCGGGTCGACCTCGAGTGCTTTGCTGTAATAGTCGATCGCTGTAGAATAGTCCATTTCCGACGCACTTATGTAGGCAAGATAGAGATATGCTTCTTTTTCTTCAGGATTCAGTTCCAGCACACTTAAAAATGCTGCTTTTGCATCAGGATATTGCTCCGAGTTGAAGAAATTCATGGCAATTTCCATAGCTTTTGTCTCCGCAGACCCGCACATTTCAATAGCCATATCAAGTACTTTTTGTGCAGACTTCAGTCGTTCTTCTTTTTTCTTCTCGACCTTCATCTGCTCATATTTGATCTCATTTGTTTCCACATCAAATATGAATACGATGAGATTATAGAGAGTTGATTCTATCTGGGAGATATTTCCCCAGATATTGATACGGGAGTTTACTTTTTGGGCAAGATCAGCAACAAGGGTTTGATCGAGTTCTTCGATCTTAATTTTCCCAAGGGCTTTATCAACATCTTTCTCGGACACCATTATGATACCGGGATTTTCTTTTCCAACCTCCTGGAAATCCTTGGGTAGATACTTGTTGCACATAGTGCGGCTATCGAGGTCATTGTAATGAAATCCCCACACTGCAACGCGGACTCCTTCTTCAGGTTCATTCTTGCCGGCAATTGCTGCCGATGAACAGAAAAGGAGTTGAAGAGTGATTGAAAATACAAATACAGATAAGATGATTTTTTTTATTTTCACCTTTCCTCCTGTCATGTATATATTTTATTTATATTTATATAATTATTTGTTAAACATTTGGAAGGAGTAAATTTTTAATCAAGTAT
>JAGHCS010000030.1 GCA_021160355.1 Candidatus Cloacimonadota bacterium | reverse complement strand
ATATTTTTACAATTTATGATCCGGGAAGTCAGCTTCATTTGGACAAATTACAATAATCTCGCCGGTTTCAAAATTACCTGTTACAATATATTTATCACCGTTCCCATTTTCGGGGCACTCATAAGCATGACGCAGATAACCTGTACGAACCAGCTCTACAAGATCTCCTGAAAAGGATTGTTTTCTCTCAAACATATAATCATCAACAGCATCTCTTATCTTTTTCATGTTCTCAATACACTGGTCTGTTTTTTCCTGCGCTTTCACATTATAAAACTGTGGCACAAGTAGTATGATTGCGAGGGCAATGACCGCTATAATGCTTATCACTGTGTAAATTGAGAATCCCTTACTATTTCTGAGCATTATAATCTCCTAAAAATTTTGTTTAAATGAATTTCATCGCTCTGTTCAGTCAAGTTTTTAATCCAATTCCGTATTTTCAAATCTCGTACAAAAGGAAATCGGGATAAGAGCTTTGATCTTCACATTTTTATCATGAATTATTTCTATCACCTTCCCCTTCACTTGATCGATTTTGTATAACATATCACCGAGTTCCTTGTAATTCGTTTCGATGAATATTACTTTTTTATTCGTTTTCGTAACGAGTCGGGATTTTGTAACTGCCATCTTAGCAGTCTCGGTATATGCTTTTATTAAACCGCCAATTCCAAGTTTGGTCCCACCATAATACCGAACGACAACAAGCAGCACATTCAGCAAATCTTCTCCTGCGATCACCTTCAGGATCGGAGGTCCCGAAGAATGTGCGGGTTCTCCTGCATCTGTTGCGTACTCTCTAATAGAATCTCCCTCTATTAATCTGTAGGCATACACAATATGAGTTGGTTTCCTGAACTCATCTTCAACTTCCTTGAGAAACGAATTTACCTTATCCAATGAGGTGATAGGGTAAACTCTTCCATGGAATTTTGAATTTTTTATATTCAACTTGATCCATTGAGAATTTTTGACTGTTTTATACTGTTCGATCATCGTTGTTCAGCTTAAATAAACTGAGATTTTGTCAATATTTGTTGACATTATTTTACCAAAAGAGCGGCGTATAACCGTGAAAGAAATGATTCTTGTTAGTGCCTGTCTTCTTGGGCTGCGTTGTTGTTATAATGGATGTAATAACACTAATCAATCAGTTTTGGATCTGAGAAAAAAATATATTCTCGTTCCAGTATGCCCGGAACAACTGGGCGGATTACAAACACCCCGACCCCCTTCTTTTTTTATTGAAGGCGACGGTTCACAGACACTTCAAGGAATTGATAATCTCAAAAACAATAAGAATGAAAATGTTTCTTCACTCTTTCGAAGGGGTGCTGAAGATGCACTGAAAATCTGCCAACTTCTCAATATTAAAACAGCAATCCTCAAAGAAAGAAGTCCCTCATGCGGCACTCATTACATTTATTTAAAAGAAAAATTGACAAAAGGCATGGGGGTCACTGCTTCAATACTAAAATCCAATGACATACGTGTTATGTCTGAAAATGATATAAGGAGACTAGATGAAAGGAAAAACTAAATGGTTTAGTAAAAACAAAGGCTACGGTTTCATTACCGGCGATGACGGCAAGGAATATTTTGTTCATTGGCGCTCAATTGAGAGTAATGGTTATAGAACCTTGGTAGAAGATGAAGAGGTTGAATTTGAAGCAACCGAAACCGAAAAGGGAGTTCAGGCAACAAACGTCAGAAGGACTCACGAATTGTAAATGTAATAACAAATATGCATAATAAGGAATATGTCTTAGATAAGCTTTTTAAAGAAACAAGTCTTCATGAAGAGGAGCATCTTTCCAGATTTGCCACAAAGAATAACGAAGCATACAGACAGATTGAAGAGCACGAGAAGCGTCTTCGCGGTCCCTTTGCTATTGATCGAGACAGGATAATCCATACTGGCGCTTATCGCAGGTATCAGGGAAAAACACAAGTCGTGTACTTTTCCAATCTCTTTGATGAAGAGATGTCCAATCGCAGCTTGCATACGACCTATGTTTCCCAAGTTTCCCGAAGCATCGGGAAAATGCTGCATCTTAATGTCGATCTGATCGAAGCGATCGCACTGGGACATGACCTCGGACATCCACCCTTTGGTCATGATGGCGAGGAGATGCTCAATGAGTGTTGTGTAAAACATGACATCGGACGGTTTCATCATAATATAGAAAGTCTTTTTATCGTTGACCATATTACGAACCACGGAAAGGGATTGAATCTCACCTTTCAGGTGCGTGACGGCATTGTTTCTCATGACGGAGAAGTCCACGATGAGAAACTTCATCCAAAAAGAGATAAAACCGAAAAAGATCTCGAAGAATTTCTCCACATGATGAAAACAGAAAATACAACAAGCCCGCCGGCAACTCTAGAAGCATGTGTAGTGCGCATTTCGGACACGATCGCCTACATCGGTCAGGATATAGAAGATGCGATCCGTATGGGTTTTCTCAAAAGAGAAGAACTCCCGGAAGATGCAGCAAATAAGCTGGGCACGACAAATGATGAAATCGTCAGCACGCTCATAACGAACGTAATTTATAACAGCTTTGATAAAGATTATGTTGCTTTTGATACAGAAACTTCTGATGCATTGTATGAACTGAAACGTTTCAATTACGAAAAGATTTACAATCACCCTTTGATAAAAAAAGAAAAAATCACAATTAAGCGCGGTATGCAAATTCTTTTTGATAAGTACATGATAGACATTGAAAAGAAAAATGCCGAATCAAAAATCTTCATTCACTTTCTGAATCATAAAAGCGAGCAGTATATCGAAATCACAAATAATGCAGAAAAAGTCCGCGACTTTATTGCAACAATGACTGACCGCTATTTTAATCAGGAGCTTTCAGAATATGTTCTTCCCGGAAGAGCTATTGAATAAGGAAATAAAAATTATAGGATTTTCATGGATGTAAATGTATTTGCTAAAGACGTAGAAGATTTGAAAGATAAAATACTCGAATTGCGGAGGTATCTTTGACGTAGAAACCAAAAGCACAAAGATATCTCAACTTGAAAAAGAAATGAGCAGCCCGGATTTCTGGGATGATCAGGAACATGCACGGAAAATTTCAGAAGAACTCAGCACTCTTAAAGAAGATATTGATACCGCAGAAAATATCACACATTCACTTGAAGAACTTGAGGCTTTCCTCTCCATTTTGCAGGAAGAAAAGGACACAGAATTAGAAGCTGAAGCAGAAAAAAAGCTGATAAAAACAAAAAATTATTTCAATAAACTAGAAACTCAGTTCATTTTGAGCGATCCATATGACAAAAAGAACGCACTTCTGGAAATCCATCCGGGAGCTGGTGGCACAGAATCAAATGACTGGGCCGAAATGCTGCTTCGTATGTATATCCGCTGGGCAGAAAATCAGGATTTTCAGGTGGAACTTCTGGATAAACAGCCTGGTGATGTAGCTGGTATCAGTTCAGTAACTGTAGAGATCAAGGGCAAATATGCCTATGGATATTTAAAATCGGAGATCGGCATTCATCGGCTTGTGCGCATCTCACCTTTTGACTCAAACAAACGACGGCACACCTCTTTTGCTTCAGTATTTGTGTATCCGGAAATTGACGATACAATTGAAATTGATGTGAATGAAAATGATCTAAGAATTGACACCTTTCGTGCAAGCGGAGCAGGTGGTCAACATGTCAACAAGGTAAGCAGTGCTGTTCGCATCACCCATATTCCCACAGGTATTGTGGCACAATGTCAATCCGAACGCTCGCAACTCAATAATAAAGATAACGCGATGAAGGTTCTCAAATCCCGCCTTTATCAAATGTATAAAGAAGAGCAGGATAAAGAGCGTCAAAAAATTGAAAACGAGAAAAAAAGTATCGAATGGGGTAATCAGATCCGTTCCTATGTATTTCAGCCCTATTCCATGGTCAAAGACCATCGTACTGATGAGCAAACAGGAAATGTTCAGGCAGTCATGGATGGAAATATTGACCAATTCATCGATGCTTTCCTAAAAAATAAATCATTGAAGTAACAGAGGTTCTCATGGATAATGAAAATCAACTCATACATGCCAGAAAAGAAAAACTTGGGCGACTGCTTGAGATGGGTGCAAATCCATTCCCAACAAAAGCAGAACGCACTCATTATATAAAAGATATTTTTGATGATCCCGAATCATTGATAAAAAATAAAACCATTGTAGATGTTGTCGGCAGAATCCGCTCACTCAGAAAAATGGGCAAAGCAAGCTTCTGTCATATCGAAGATGAGACTGGCAAAATCCAGATATACATAAAACGTGATGATGTCGGACAGGAAAGATACAAAATTTTCAAGCAGTGTGACCTTGGCGATTTCGTGCACGTAAAAGGTTTTGTTTTCTATACTCTGACCAACGAACTCTCGATCCATGCTGAAGAATTCACATTCCTCGCAAAGGCGATTCGCCCTCTCCCTGTAGTGAAAGAAAAGATCGAGGACGGTAAAAAAGTCATATATGACCAATTTGCCGATAAAGAGCTTCGCTACCGAAAACGCTACCTCGACCTTCTTCTCAACCCGGAAGTAAAAGACACATTCAAAACGCGCAGCAAGATCATTAAAATGATGAGAGAATTCCTTGATGCAAGGGGATATATCGAAGTAGAAACCCCCATCTTACAACCAATTTACGGCGGCGCAGCAGCTCAGCCCTTTGTGACCCAGCACAATAAACTCGACATGGAACTGTATCTGCGAATTGCAGACGAGCTCTATCTTAAGAGACTTATTATCGGTGGTTTTGAAAAGGTATATGAAGTCTGTAAGGACTTTCGTAATGAAGGTATGGATAGAACTCATAATCCCGAATTTACGCAGATAGAACTCTATGAAGCATATGCAGATTATAATGATATTATGAATCTTGTCGAAGATATGCTTACAGGCATTGCGCAGGAAGTGTGCGGAACATCGCAAATCGAATATGGTAAGCATACAATTGATTTATCGAAACCCTGGCAACGCAAACCCATGCTTGAACTTATCAAAGAATATGCCGGGATCGATGTGGAAAATTCAAGTATGGATGAACTTCTTGCTTTTTGCAAAAAGCATGAGATCGAGTTGGATGTAAAAAGTTTCGGGAAAATTGTCGATGAGATTTTCAAGCGATTTGTGGAAGACAATCTTATACAACCAACTTTTGTGATCGATTTCCCAAAAGAGATATCGCCGCTTGCAAAATCAAAGCAAGAAAATGCTCAGCTTGTTGAGCGGTTCGAAATATTTATTGCCGGACTTGAGCTGGGCAACTGCTTTAGTGAATTGAACGACCCTATCGACCAGAGAGAACGTCTGGAAAGCCAGGCACAGCAGCGAGAGCTCGGAGATGTCGAAGCAAACGAAGTTGACGATGATTTTCTCGAAGCAATGGAGTACGGCATGCCTCCAACAGGTGGTCTTGGACTCGGTATTGACAGGATAGTGATGCTCTTCACAAATTCTCATAACATAAAAGATGTAATTTTATTCCCCCAAATGCGGCCGGAGTCATAAAATGAAAACGAACCATAAAATCATTTTTGGTGATTCTCGAAATATGATAGAAGTTAAGGATTCTTCTGTCCAATTGATCATTACTTCTCCCCCATATTGGCAGTTAAAAGATTACGGCTCTGAACATCAAATTGGTTTTAATGAATCATACGAAGATTATATTAATAATTTAAATGTTGTATGGAAGGAATGTCATCGGGTTTTAGAAGATGGTTGTAGGTTTTGCATCAATATAGGTGATCAGTTTGCTCGTTCTGTTTATTACGGACGATATAAAGTAATTCCTATCCGCACTGAAATTATTAGATTCTGTGAGACAATTGGTTTTGACTATATGGGTGCGATTATATGGCAAAAGGTTACAACCACACACACTACCGGCGGCGCCACTGTAATGGGTTCATATCCGTATCCGAGGAATGGCATCTTGAAAATTGACTATGAATTCATTCTGATCTTTAAAAAGCATGGAAAAGCAAATAAGATATCTCGCGAAATTAAAGATAAATCTAAATTAACACCCGAAGAGTGGAACACTTATTTTTCAGGACACTGGAACTTTTCAGGAGAAAAACAGAACGGTCATCTTGCCATGTTCCCTGAAGAACTACCAAAAAGATTGATTAAAATGTTTTCCTTTGTGGGTGACACTATTCTTGATCCGTTTTTAGGGAGCGGAACTACTACCCTTGCTGCTACAAACAATGATAGAAATTCAATAGGTTTTGAAATCAATAAGGAATTTAAATCAATTATTGGAAACAAGCTTGATGTTAATCAACCCGAATTGTATACTAACTGTGAAATAATCTTTAAGGAACAATCGGAATTTCTCACACAGGATCAGATAATGCAGAATATCTCAAAGTTACCATATATCTTCAAAGATCCACTAAAATTTGACAGTAAAATTGATCCAAGAAAACTCCAATTTGGTTCTAAAATTGATAACAATTCATCCAATTCAAATACCGAACTTCATACAATAAAGAAAATTATCTCACCTGAAATAATTAAATTAGATAATAACCTCACGGTGCGACTAATCGGCATAAAAACTAATCCTGATAAAGAAATAGAAGCGTTAAATTACCTGACAAATATTCTAAACGGATCGAAGGTTTTTTTCAAATTTGATAAAGAGAAATATGATTCGAAAAATAATCTTTTAGTTTACCTATATTTAAAAAACAAAACATTTGTTAATGCACACCTTGTTAAACAACGTTTAGTTGATGTAGATACTTCTTTTTACTATAAACACATTAATCGTTTTAAACAATATGAAGGAGGGTTGAATGGCAAAAGAATGGATATTAAATAGTGCGATGAATCGGTTCCAATTAAACTTTAAACGTAATGTTGGGCCAACATCAGAAAGCATAAGGAAATGCACTCCAAAAACAGTTGAAGAATGGCGTGAATACTATTTTTCAAAAGTGAAATCAAAAGAACACATAGTAGAACTCGGAAGAAAATTATATATAAAAATCACTGAGGTCATACAGGCTGAGGTCGAAGATATCACGGAGTCGGATTGCATTGATTACATGATAAATATGGTCATTGATCGAACATTCGATGGATATCAACGAGAAATAAAAACTATTTATGGACAGCTTTCTGAAATATTAGATATTAAAATAGAACCCGCACCTGATAACTGGGATAGATTGTATAATGTAGATTTTTATATAAAAATTCGAGAAAAATATATAGGTCTTCAAATAAAGCCTATAAGTGAAGGAATCCAATTATCTCAAATTTTCAAAGAAAAAGAGCTTCAACAAAAAACCCATGAGAAATTCACTAATAATTTTGGTGGAAAAGTATTCTATATTTACTCCGGTAAAGAAGGTTCAAAAAAAATAATAAAAAACCCAGAAATCATTACAGAAATAGAAAACGAAATAAGTAAATTAAAAAAGAAATAAGGACTGTTATGACTATTAAAAATCTCTATAAAGCGGAGAATCAAAACTCTCAGGAAGAGTACAAAAAATCAATAAAATCCATCAAGGAAATTGTGAAGAAAACTCAAAATTTCGAAGCATATCCCGATAAAAAAGAATTCATTAGGTTCTATTACGATGCCGGCATTTTTATGCTTAAAATATGTGAGTTTGAAAAAGGGTGTACTCCAGAACATTTTACGACCGAATCTTCGCTCACGCTCATGGAAGAAAATAAATCGTTTTTTGAGATAATTTTTCCAGAAAATTATAAAAAAAGCTGGGCAAATCCAGCCTATGCTGTATCAAAACTTGGTGATAATTTCGGGCAGCTTTTTTCATATTTTTATACTGCTCTCAGGCGCCTTATAAATAGTGCCTTTCTACATAAGAGATTTGACATTGTTGAATGGAGTAGAGTCTATATCGAAGCGTTTGAACTCATTGAAAACGCATTGCCTGATTACGAAAAACTGAGAAGCGTGATCACAAAGATCGATGCAGAATATAGTGTAAAAGACCAGCAGATACGATTATTGGAAAGTTATGATCCCACCTTCGATTATTACAAAGAGATCATAGAAAATGCCGATCTCTCGGATGAGCGTTACCTTTTCAAATTTGGATGTTATATTAATGACGATACTATTCGGATTTCAAAACACCTGCAAGCTCTTAATAAAGAAAAAGTCATCGAGCTTGCAAATCTGATGGCTGATGCATATGAACGAGGTTTTATTACATCGGATAAGGATATCTCAAAAAAATCTACCGCTATGATGATCTATCCTGCAGGATTCGAAAGGGCCATTAAATATTTACTTCCCGCATTGAAAAATAAGGGAATCGAATTGATCATAAGAAGACCTATTGGTCCAACAACGAATAAGCAGTACACTTATGACCACAGGTTTGACCGGGCGTTATATCTTGATGAAGGTCTCATCGAAAGAGCTAAGAAAAACCTGAAGGAAGCGTACGAACTCTGTAAAAATTATACGGATCTCTATTCGGGCTTGATATATTTTGAGACTTTTGGTGAGGAACCTTTCAGCCCAAAGGTCAAGAAAGAATGTCTCAAGCTTAATAAAGAGCAACAAGCTTTAATGCAGCAGCTTCAGCAAGTAGCAAACCAGATTGCATTTACATACACTCCTCGTGAAGAAACCAGTTTCAGTATCATCTCCTTCCCGAGTCCTGAAATCGGTGAAAATTTCGAAAAAATCTTCAATGATACTTTTGAAATCAACACGCTTAAAAACGAGGTGTACGAACCTATTCAGCAGAAAATAATCGACGCACTCGATACCGCAGAATATGCACATATTAAAGGAAAAGGCACAAACAAAACAGATCTTACAGTAATGCTTGCAAAAATAGATGATCCCCAAAAGCAAACTAATTTCGTGAACTGCACTGCAGATGTGAATGTTCCTCTTGGAGAAGTGTTTACCTCTCCGAAGTTAAAGGGAACAACTGGAACACTGCATATCGAAGATACCTATTTACGAGGTTTGCGCTTCAAAAATCTGCAACTTGTTTTCAAAGATGGTTTTATCGAAAATTATTCATGTTCCAATTTTGACAATGAAGAAGATAATACAAAATATATTGATGAAAATATTCTCTTCCCCCACAAGACTCTTCCGATGGGAGAATTCGCAATCGGCACGAACACACTCGCGTACATTGTAGCTCAAAAGTATAAAATATTACATCTGCTTCCTGTATTGATAATTGAAAAAATGGGACCTCACTTTGCCGTAGGCGATACATGCTTTACATTTGAAGAAGATAAAAAGGTATTTAATCCAAACGGCAAAGAAATTATTGCACGTGATAATGAGAAAACGATCCTAAGAAAGGAAGATATGGGCAAGGCGTACACATTTACTCATATTGATATTACACTTCCCTACGAAGCTATTGGACATATCACAGCCGTAAGTAAAAATGGAACAAAAATTGACATCATCAGAGACGAAAGGTTTGTTTTGAGAGGTACTGAAAAATTAAACGTACCTTTAGATGAATACTATACATAAGGAGTTTCATGAAATTATACAGAATTGTTCTCGTCATTCTTTTGGCTGCTACTTTACT
>JAGHCS010000206.1 GCA_021160355.1 Candidatus Cloacimonadota bacterium | reverse complement strand
TACCGCTGTGGGAAATGTGCTCACTGCAGTACAGCTCTCTCAATTAACTCAGGATCAGATGAGAACCGGATTCACGCACATGGCTGAGTTTGCTGCGAACAAATTAGTTGAAAAACTGCAAAAGGATTACGCAAAGTCACGGGACGTAAGGAAGTAATTTTTCTTAAAGCTCAAACCATACAAAAAGCCCGCATTAATTTGTGGGCTTTTGTTTCTCGAACAAAGATAAACTGAAACGCTCCCAACATTTATTCCAGCAAAATGACTTTTTGCACATCTATCACCACCCCATCTTTTTCAAATCCCATCAAATAGACACCTGAAGAATAACTATTAATAAAAACCGAATTTCCATTCCATTCAATTGTGTATTCCCCGGGCATATAAATATCATCTGTAATTGAGGTAATTTTCTGACCTTTGATATTATACAAGGTGATTTTTATGTTTCCCGTCTCTTTGATGGAAAAACTAATATTTGTCGATGAAATAATCGGGTTTGGAAATACTCTTATTCCAAAACCTAAATCAGATATTTGAGGTTCATCTAAACCCAGATTATCGGTCCAATCCAGCACAGTAATGCCGTTCCCAAAATTGCAGGTTATAAGCTCGTTGTTATTGAAACTTATTCCGGTCGTTTTATAATTCCACCAAAATTCATCTTTTATTTGAATATTGGAAAAATCAGTACAATCGTAGGTAATAAGACGGTTATTAGAATTATCCGCCACTACAAGTGTATTATTATTTTTGGCAAAACGTATTGAACCGAAACCGGAAATAAAAATACGTGAGTCATCTTGATGTACAATAATATGATCCAATATTTCCGGGCTGGTTGGGTCAGATATATCTATCACATAAAATCCTGTATTCGACCCGTACCAGGATTCATTATAATATGCAGCAAGTGCTATTGTATCAAAAACTTCTAACTCAAAAATCTCATGATCTAATTCTAAAAATGAAATTTCCTGTGGATATCCGCTATCAAAAGTATTGTAGAGATATAATCCTTCATGATATGGAGCATGAGAATCATTATTGCATATACATATCAACGAATCTGAAACATCATAATCATTGATACTATCCAACCTCCGGATGTAGCCCAAGTAATATGGAGATTCAGGGTCGTTAAGACTAAAAATCCTAACACGGTCAACATTATCACTATACATATATGAATCATGAATCTTCATATTAGAAACGTCATATGGGCAGTCATATACTAATTCTGGTTGTAAAGGATTCTCACAATTATATATTAAGATACCATCAATTGAACCCCCATCCCACCAATGATAGGTCATATAAACATAAGAACCATACGAAGCAAGATCCTCACCATATATACTATCAACAGGGAAAATTGGTGTTGCTGTTGGATCACTTCTGTCGTATAAACCTAATCCTCTATAATAATCAGAAAAATATATGTATTGTGATCTATCTAAGTAACCATTTATTATTAAACTATCACATGAATAGTTTTGTATCAAATATGGATTGGGACTATCGTCTCGTTCGATAATCTCGAGTCCGTAAGCCCAATCTGCAATAAATACATAATTGTCATTCATGCAACAATCTACTACTTTTCTTGGTGATACATAGTTATTTACTAATACGATTTCTGTTGGATTGGAAATATCATACATACCGAATCCATACAAATGATCAGATGCATACAGGATCGTATCTTCTTCATAAAAACTCTGAGGCCTACCTGGATGAAATCTATCTCCGACCAATATCGGGTTTTGAGGATCTAAGACATCAACAATATAGATATGACTACAATCTGCGATATAAACATGGTTATTGTGGTATGCAATCGAAATCGGATATAAAAAATCATTGGAAAATACTCCTATAATAATGGATTCATCTGGAATTGAAATATCAATGATGAATAAACCAGAATCTGTTATCGCATATGCAGTATTTTGATCTAAAAAAACGTCTTCGATTTCCGGTGTGTAAATGGTATCAACTAATGATGGATTTTGTGGTGAGGATATATTCATAACAATAAATCCCAGGTCTGTTCCGGCAAACGCATAATCGTCTTGCGCCTTGATTGAGTTGAATGTCAGACCATCAAAAAGATTAGTCATGGCAATATTATTGGGGTCAGCTATATTCCCAATCGTTAATCCTCCTAAATCATGTGCCAGATAAATTATTGTATCGTAAACACAAATTTCCTTAATATTTTGAAATCCTCCATAATTACCTATTATTTGAGGAGAAAAGGGATTCTGTACATCAATTACCAGAAGCGGATGATTCCCTGTTGGTCCATCATTTGTTCCGATAAATATAGTATTATCTTTCATTGCAATACTACTCGTGAAATAGTATAAGTCCTTCTCGGCTATTTTGTGATATACTCCATATAATGGTAATGTTATAAGGAGAACTACAAATATACAGCATAGAATGAATTTTTTTCTCATTGTAAACCTCCATAAAGAGTTTGTTATTTACCCCGGCTTATTTGCGCTATATTTCATGAATTCCTTTAGACTATAAATTATTCTTGATCGAATCCTTTTTTATTCTGCTTGGTTGTCAAGGAATTATTTCAGAAAAATCATTAACCTGCTTCCAGAATAAATATGCTTGTTCCTTTAACATTTGGTAATATTAATATTTCTCTCTAAAAACTCCCGAACAGCAAAGTAAGACTTGCAGAAAAATTGGAAAGATCGCTATTTTCAAGGCAACCGCTAAAATTATCCGTATCAACACCAGACACAAATCGGTAGCTGATTCCTGCAGATAAGCGTATAGTAGAGGTGATATTCAATACGGCATCAGCACCGGGTTCAAGAACAAATATGATATCATTCTTTCCTGTCTCATTACCATTTCGAGTACTTACTGC
>JAGHCS010000141.1 GCA_021160355.1 Candidatus Cloacimonadota bacterium | reverse complement strand
CCGTTTGCAGCAGGGAAGCGGTTGCAGTCGAAATACACATTCAATTCCGCAATGAGAAAAATCGGAATCAACACAAATATAAGCGTCAATAAAAATTTATTTTTCATTGAAGTCCACCTTCATATTTTCTATAAAATGTCCGTTATTCTGTAAATATCTGTAAAGATTTTTATGAGGAAAAATTTTATATCGCTGGGATTCTATCCTGAGCGTTCCGAAAAGTTTTGTGCGAACATTGAACACAACCCTGAAATTCCCGGGATGGGTGAGTATCTGTTCTTCCACAAAGTGATTCAAATCCTTCTCGGAATATTGAGTTTCATCTATCTCGAAGGAGATGTTCCCCGAAATATCTTTTTCCCAGTTTTCCTCGAGAATGATTTGATCTGCTACGATGGAAAGCCGGTCCTGGTTTTCTCGTATCTTTGAAGATAATTTTCCGATTACATAAATAATATCTTTCTCATTAATAAGATCACCGAATTTTGTGTATTCATTAGAAAAGAGAACAACTTCAAATTTGTCATGCAGGTCTTCACAAGATATAAATGCCATTGTTCTTTTCTTTTTATCTTTGATCAATTTTACTTCTTCTACTATGCCGATCATTCTGATATCTTGATTGCGCAATTCATCACGCTTGCCGTTTTTTACCAGTTTTTTATATTGAAGTGTGTTGAGGTTTGTAAGGGTTTGAATATCTTTCTCGTATGAAGTGAGCGGATGTCCTGAAATATAAAAACCGAGAAGGTCTTTTTCCATATCAAGCCGTCTACCGAAGTCCCATTCTTTCTTATCTGGAAGGGGAGGATACAGATCCTGATCTTTTGCCTGCATGGATGCAAAAAGAGAAGATTGTCCTTTCTGGCGTTCCCGCAGTTTTTGAGAGCCGAATTCAAGCGCAGTTTCAACTACTGCATAGAGCTGAGCTCTCGTTCCTTCAAGGTCGTCAAGCGCACCTGCTCCGATAAGACTTTCCAGGGCAGTTTTATTTAGTTGATTTGCATCCACTTTTTCACACAATTCGAAAATATTTTTAAAGTAGGGATGATTTTTTCTGGTCTCGATTATTGCGCGAATAGCGTTTTCTCCAAGACTTTTGATCGCCTTCAGTCCGAAAATAATTTTTCCGTCTCTCACCGTGAAATTGTAGTCGCTGAAATTCACATTAGGATGAAGCACTTCTATGTTCATCTTATGACACACTTCGATGTTCCTTGCTATTTTTGCAGCATCATTTTCTACAGTCATCAGCGCAGCCATGAATTCTGCAGTGTAATGGCATTTTAAGTAAGCGGTTTGGTACGCTATTATACTGTATGCAACACTGTGGGATTTATTAAATCCATACCTGCCAAATGTTTCAATACGCTCAAATATCTGGATAGCTTTATCCCTGGAGATGCCATTTTTTACAGCCCCTTCGATGAAAAGCGGGCGGTATTTATCCATAAGGGCTTTGTCCTTTTTACCCATAGCTTTTCGAAGGATGTCAGCTTCACTTAGAGAAAAACTAGCTAATACATTAACGATCTGGATGACCTGCTCCTGGAAGACTATCACACCAAATGTTGATCGCAGAATGTCCTCAAGCATTGGATCGAGGTAATCGACCTTTTCCTCATTGTTTTTTCTCCGTATATAGACTTCATGCATTCCGCTGTCGAGGGTGCCGGGACGGTATAATGCATTGCAGATAGCAAGGTCTTCGATCGAACTCGGCTTGATGCGTTTGAGTATTCCTCTCATCCCTGAGCTTTCGAACTGGAAAACACCGTCGGTTTCTGCGGTATGAAAAAGTTTGTATGTTTCGGGATCATGCAGATTGATCTCATCAATATCAAGGTCGATACCGTGATGTTTTTTGATGAGCTTCAAAGCTCTTTCTATAATGGTAAGGTTTTTTAATCCGAGACAGTCAATTTTCAGCAAACCAAGTTTTTCAAGGCATTTCCCGTCATACTGGGTAATGATTGTCTTATCTTTCGGGCTTATTGCAAGAGGAATATGATTGGTGAGTTTATCTGGTGCAATAACCACACCGGCAGCGTGTACCCCAAGATGTCTGGGTAAACCTTCGAGAGTTTTTGAGTATTCCCATAATTCTTTATATTCATCTCTGCTATTGATAATTTCGCGCAACTTTTCGTTCTGTTCATAAGAACTTTCGAGATGCACGTCGGGTCCACTCGGGATCATTTTTGCTATTGCATCAACTTCATAGAGAGGAATACTCATAGCTCTTCCGACATCACGGATAACCATCTTTGCTCCAAGACTCCCAAGAGTGCCGATCTGGCTGACATTTTCCTGACCATATTTTTCCACGATATACTTAAGCACTTTTGGACGTGTTTCATTAGAGAAATCCGTGTCAATATCGGGCATACTCACACGAGCCGGATTGAGGAATCGTTCGAAGAAAAGGTTGTATCTGATAGGATCAATTTTGGTGATGTCAATGAGGAATGCAACGATGCTTCCGGCTCCGGAACCCCTGCCGGGGCCAACAGTAACTCCCATTTTCCTTGCCGATTTAATGATATCCCACA
The DNA here is from genome assembly GCA_021160355.1 of Candidatus Cloacimonadota bacterium. GTDB lineage: Bacteria > Cloacimonadota > Cloacimonadia > JGIOTU-2 > JGIOTU-2 > Celaenobacter. Next base: position 1,294 of record JAGHCS010000141.1, on the reverse strand, counting down.
CAATAAGAAAATAACTCCCAAATCCCATGTTTTTTATGACACCAAGTTCATGCTCAATACGATCTTTTATTTCATCTGTGAGCTCCCCATATTTTTTATCAACTCCCTCATATACAAGCTTTCTTAAAAACTCATATTCGTCAGAATATCCTTCAGGAATAGTGAATTTTGGAAAGAGGAACCCTTCGTAATCAAGCTCGAGATTGCATTTATCTGCGACTTTTATCGTGTTTTCAATTGCTTCAGGAATATCGCTGAAGAGATGTTTCATTTCATTCGGACTGCGGAAATATATTTGATCAGTGGTGAATTTCATTCGGTTGTCATCTTCCAGAATTTTTCCTGTTTGAATGCAGAGAAGCACATCCTGAGCTTTGGCATCAATTTGCTTTATGAAATGACAATCATTTGTAGCAACCAGCGGAGCACCGGTTTCTTTGGACAGCTTTTTTAGTTTTTTTATCAGATTTTCTTCTTTATCAAGCCCAAGCCGCATAACCTCGAGGTAAAAATTTTCTTTTCCGAATATCTTCTGATATTTTTCGACAACAGCAACAGCTTTATCATATTTATTTTGAAGGATCATCTGGGAAACCTCGCCCTGCATGCAGCCGCTGAGACCGATGAGTCCATCAGAATATTTTGCGAGCAGTTTTTTATCAATTCTCGGTCTGTAGTAATGCCCTTTTATGAAAGCAATACTGGAAAGCTTCATAAGATTGTGATAACCAGTTTGATCTTTTGCAAGTAAGGTGAGGTGATAGCGACGCTGCTGCTTATCCTTTTCGGATAAAATGCTGCCGTTAATAATGTATCCTTCCATTCCGATAATAGGTTTAATGTGATGAGCTTTTGCTGTTTTATAAAAATCTATAGCGCCAAACATATTACCATGGTCCGTCATGGCGAGTGCAGGCATTTGCCATTCTGAAGCCAGCTTCATCAGGTCGGTGATTCGGCTTGCACCATCTAAAAGACTGTACTGAGTGTGGTTGTGAAGATGGACAAAGGACACATTTTCTCCTTAAGAATTTTGATTATTCATAGAGATAAAAAAAAGACAGTCAAATATTTTCGACTGCCAATGTAATTTTTGTATAATTCTGAAAAATTCAGTTTAATTTTTCGTACACGCTCACCTGACGGGTTCGTTTTCTTGTTGTACGAAAACCTGTGAATCGATAGGGCTCGAATTTCACAAAACCATCGATGAGTGCAAATATTGTATAATCATTACCGAGACCAACATTATTTCCGGGATGGATCTTTGTGCCTTTTTGACGAACGATGATAT
>JAGHCS010000088.1 GCA_021160355.1 Candidatus Cloacimonadota bacterium | reverse complement strand
TCAAAATCATAGTAAAAAAAAGGTGCGATGCTTTCAAAAAAGATCAGATAAATTTGACAAAGATATTTTACAAACCCTTGAATGTTTTACTATGAAAAATGGAAACAAGCCCGATGATTAATAATGATTATCTTTAAGGAGTGTAATAATGAATATCATGAATGTTGCAGTAATTGTCATATTTTTATTGATTTTGCTTATGATCGATGAGTCTTATTCGGGAAAAAAACTTATAGAGAAAATGCCTAAAAGGATTTTATCAATAAGCACAAATTTATCAAAAAAATCCCTTCTAAAAATAATAGGACGTCTTTGTTTGAATAAAAAATATACCTTAGAATTTGTGGAACCGAATATGGTATTATTATCATACCCAATGGGATTTTTTCACCAATCTTACCGTTACCCCATTTATTTTCAAGAAGGAAAAATAATAATTGGAGTGAGAGGTTGGTATGGATTTGGTGATGGTTTTTTAGCGAAGTATCATCAAAGACTGTTTTCTTTGCTGAAAATTTTAATTGAAACGTATGAATAGATAATTGTAGCCTACATAAAACAAAAAAGGGAGCACGAGGCTCCCTTTAGAATATATCTTGCAACTTTTAAAATGCGAATAGTGCACCAAGGGCGAATTTCAGTCCGGTCGCAGTTGTATAAATAGGCGAGGTATAATAGCTCACTCCCCAACTGAATTCAAAATTTTGTAACTCAAATCCTGAGCCAAATGAGAAATGAGGTTTTTCATCACCGCCAAATCCAAATCCTGCACGTACAGGCAACCATTTCAAGGGCATGTACTCTGCACCAAAAGCAAATTTGGGTTTCGCTGAGGTAAGCAGACTATTGTCAAATCCCTGCACATAATCTCCATAGAAAGTAAATTGATTGAGTTTATAAGAACCGCCCATGTGAATTTCAGCGGGAATCGATGTTGAAAAATCATCCACTTTATAGGTCGTATCTACTTCAAGAGAATCTTTGAAATCTTCCCAATCATAGAGAACGAAATTATCTGCATCGACTGTAATGTGATGTTCTTCACATGCTTCAGTCCAGTTTATCGAAGCAAATAAATTATTTATCGCGAGGGATGCAGTTATCTTATCGGTGATCGGTGAAGTAAGACCGAGGGATACTCTGAAACCTGAGCCGGCTCCTGGAAATACTGATGATGCAATGATCTCATCATTTTCAGTATCATATCCCGCAGTACGAATCAAGAGATTATTATGTACCTCCAAAACGCTGTCATTAGTGGAAAATTCTGTGGTAAAATCCATTATTTCTCCATAGGCAAGTCCATGTATGTATCCTATGCTAAAACCACCGTAGATCGGAGGAAAATCAGCAGAAGAGCCAATAATCTTATCCACAGGAATTTTATCGCCGTATCCAAGTTTGAATTCAGAAAAAGAAATCGCAGAACCTTCGTTATTTTCGAAATTGAAGGTCTCCCCAATCTCATTACCATTCAAGACAATATCAAAATAATCTTTGCCAAGGTTAACAGAAGATCGAACGAGAGCATTTATAGCAAATCCGAATTTCCCGATCGACAAAGAAAGCGGAAGGTGCAGATCAGCGCTTGCTTTGAGAGAGAATCCATCATCCGGTATCCTGTCGAGAAATTCCTGCTCGTCATCCTCATTTAATTCTTTTCCCATCAAGTCGTTATAATATCCAAGATCGAAGGCATTATTCGATACATCCGCCGTAACCTGAAACAGGTTAAACGTCATAGAATTTGTAACAATTCCTAAATTAGCCGGATTCCAGTTTAGAGAATGGCATCCTCGAGCTTTTGCAATGTAGGCATCACCCAGAGCAATACTGACAGGATTCGCAATATCTACAGCATATAAGGCACATGTGAACAGAAATAAACTAAGGAGGATTACTATCTTTTTCATTTTTCACCTCCTGCTTCCTTAACATGAACATCCACACTGACATATCCGAATACCCTCAAATTGTCTGAACCTCTAATGATCACGACCTCGCCGCCTGTTCCAATCAAGTGCATTTTGAATCCCACATACACATCGGGATTTTCAAATACACTGAAATCGCCGTGTTCATGAGTCAGTTCTATTTCTATATTGCTCACTACTACCTCTCCGCTCGTATGATGAACAGGATCGATGGTTGCAGGTTCCACATAGAAAGAATCGATAACAAGCTCGGGATTGATCCACACTTCGGTCGAGTCTGCGGCAAAATTGATCTCTATATTTGAACCAAACGGCAGAAGATTCTCAGCAGTGAGATTCATGGTTACTCCATTCAGGTTATCACGAATTGCATCGCGCGCATCTTTATCGACCTCCATATGGGTCAGAGAATCAAGCTGCACTGTATGATCATTAATAATGAATTTGAAAGGTGTCTCCAATGTGTAGGACCCGCTAATGGAGTCTTGCCTCGTGATCGAGCCGACACTCACACCATTTCCGATAATGGCATAAGGAGAGATAGCTTGTACTCGTTTCGGCACAATACTGAGCATTTCGGACACACCTTCTGTAACGACAATATGGTTCATCTGGTCAGGATAAATCGTGCCACTCTCTTCATCAATATGGATCGTGACAGTATCTCCTTCATCATTGCTTCCGATCATATCGATATTGAGCCAGCAGTTAAAACCGGTCCCATTATATACATCAAGGTGAAGTTCAGCATTCTGGAACATCATGACATTTGCAATACTATCAGGCATATCTGCAAAATCCAGTTCTTCCTCGATATCATCCATCTTAAATTGCTTATGATCGATAATGCCTTTTATTAAACTGAACAATAATTCCCCTATCTCGATCTCAGCCCGGACCTCATCTTCATAATAAACCGTTTCATATCCCTGTGTGGCTTCGGTTGTCACATTGTAGGAGTAGTGAAGCGAGTCGATCGGTACTGTCGAAAATGGATCGCCACCAATAGAATAGCCGGCAAATGAGAAGGTAGTGTCACCTGGGCAGGAAAGATCGATCTTCAGGGTATCACCAAATTCATCAAATATTTCTTCAAATACTATTTCTATTTGAGCTCCGAATGGAAGTGTATAATGTGCTTCCGGAATACTGACCATTACATCACAGCTATCAATTTCTGCGAAGCACAGTAAATATTCTCCAGTGGAATCTACCTCGACAGCTTTCTCATCCTCGATCGTCATTGAGTTGAATTTTCCTGTTACACTATTAAATATAAGGTCGCTTAAAAGTATATCTGCAGTAACAACATCGCTTGAACTTAGGGAAATACTCTGATCGATTTCAACTTCAGCTGAATAATTCAATTTGAGAGAATCTGCTGTGGGTTCAATAATATGATCAGCAAAATCATATTCAAAATGACTGAAGTTATCCGAAATTATTATATCGACAGGAACAGAATACGGTGGAGGTGTCAATATTTCATCAATTGTCAATCTTACCGTAGTAGGTGATTCCAATTCTATGCCGGAAAAATCAACAACAAGGTTTCCGCTTCTTATTTCAGCACGTTGCAGAGTAATAGTAGAATCCTCCGCAGATATTGATCCTTCTTTAGTAAATTTTTTATCGATCATACCTTCTACTTCTTCGAAATACATTTCACCAAGATTGAATTCTGCAAAAACACTATCCGAGTAATTGATAGAACCTGTACCATTCAGGGTTACATCAAAGGAGTAGTGAAGCGAATCAACACTTTTACCACTTTCGATCGTACAGTTAGCCAACTCAAGATCTTGTTGGTATGTGTCATTAGATGGGATTGAGAAATTAAAATTATATGGTAAACCGGAAGGTAATTTTAATTCCTGGAAAGTAACTGATCCGTCCATCGTGTATGGAAAATCATTATGGAAAAAGACATAGCTATTTTCAGCACTTTTAATCTTCGCATACTGAAGAGTGATTTCACCTGTATCATCAATAATCGAGATAGCGTCATCATCTTCAAACGATTTATTGTTAAGAGTTCCTGTAACTTCTTCAAAAATGAACTCACTTAAATTTATGGTTGCATTTACTTCATCGGTATTTGTTATTGTAATTTGTTCTGTTTGACCGGGCATTTGTACATCAATATGATAATGGACTAGTTGATCGGGAGTGACCACAAATTTATGGTTAGCAAAATTATAATTATCAAAATCACTATTGGTTATGATAAGGGGTTGTGTATAGGTGGGGGGAACTAAGATTTCATCGAATTGGATAGTGATTTCCGGGCTGAAAGATAAACCTGAGAGGTCAATACTAAGGTTTCCTGATCTTATCAGAGCTTCCTCAAGAATTATCTCACCAGTATCATCTGCAATGGAGAAGTTGTCGTCCTTTGAGAAGCTTTGATCAACATATCCGGATATATTTTCAAACCACATTTTCTCAAAATCTATGTAACAATCAACATATTGGGAAGTGTTTATCTGTACAAAACCTGTTGTCGGATAAGTTAAAATGTTATAAGAGAAATGAAGTGAGTCCAATACTGCTTTATTGTTTGCAACAATCTCATATCCAGCAAGGTTTAGTTCTTCGATATTGGATGGTGGACTCTGTCCAATATCGAATTCTATATGCAGTGGTGAACCTGTATTATCTAATAATTCAACAAAATCAATAGTTGCTTTTGCATCAATCGGAAGATAGTTATCTATTTTGATATTTCCAAAGCATTCGGATATTTTGGCATAAACAACCTGAACATCATTATCAAGTATAGAAATTGCATCATTGTGTTGGATGCTCTCTGCAGGTAGTTTTGCAGATGCTTCGCTAACGGTCATTTCAGAGACTCTGAATGTAACATAGAAATTATGAGTTTCAAGCACATCGATCGGTTGACCACCCGTGCCATCTGTAGAAAGAATTACACGAAGATAATTATCTTGATAAACTTGGGCTCCAGCAAGATCCAACTCAATTTGTTCTGTTTCACCAGCTGCAATTTTATGATCGATCTCATGAGTAATTATTGGATCATCAAGAGTTGGGGCAGCGCCGCTATAAATCTCAAGAATCATATAGTGATTTGGATTTGTTGAGCTCAATGGAATTTCTGAATTATTTGTAAAATCGATATATGCAAAACCCGAATCAATTACCACATAGTCAATATTCTCATTCTCAAACACAGAAAAGGTTGTATCAAAAGGTGGAAAATTATAAATTGGAGGAATTGGTGTATTATAGATTGGACCTGCACCAGGTATTGCTGAACGGGCAAAATCAAGGACATATACTATTGCATCGGAATTACCGGTTTCATCAACTTCGATTCTTTCAAGCTGGTTGGAAAAACTTCGAGATTGAGGTGGTATTTTAAGACTATCACCAACTTCAACAGAAAAATTCTCTATCCTGGAAGCAATTTCAAGTTTGTCGCCAATTTCTGTGGAAAAAGAATCTGACCTGCCATCAAGTTTTAGACTGTCCCCAACTTCAATAGTGAATATTTCTTGGTGATCTTCCATTGACAATTCATCACCAATTTCTTTATCCATGGTTTCGGTCTTTCCGTCCACCTTGAGTTCATCACCCACATTTTTAGATTCAATGTCCTCAGACATGGAAAAGAAGAGGGTGTCGTTGTCTAACCGAATAATATATGTATCCGTTGTGTCTTCAAGCTCGTGCATATATACTCGTTTGTTGATCACGGGAATTTCCAGAGTGACATCCCATTCCGGTGGATCCCATTTCTTTATCGTACATGAACTAAAAATCAGTAGCAGGACTGAGAGGAGTAGAAAGAAATAATTTTTTTTCATATATTCTCCTATTTTAAGATATTTACTTTTCTTAATATTGTATCGCCTTTATCAAAATATATTTTATATAAATATGTTCCATTAGCCACTTTCTTGCCGGACTGGTTTTTCCCATCCCAAATTACTGAATGAGAACCGATTCCGTAATCTTCGTTAGTAAGAACCGTGACTTTTTGTCCTTTAAGATTAAATACTTCGATTTTCACATTTTGTGGAACAGCAAGAGTAAAGGATATCTCGTTGGTCTGGTTGAAGGGATTTGGAAATATAGATAGATCATAGTTATTTTGCGTAGGATCAGGATTTACCGCATAGTCCAAAGACCAGACTACATCAATTGTGAAATTGCTTGAATAGTCGAATGAAATGGTTGAGACACCTTGGGAAAATCCGATTAAAGTACCGCCCGTAACAGCAGAGGGCTCATTCCCGGTAAAGAATTCGATTGTACACGCTTCATCCACATATCCGTCAGCAGAGGTTGCACCGATATTCAAAGCAATAATGTTGTCTACATCACTATAGATGAGGGGTGTGCTGCCATAATTGAATGTTTGACCATAGGTGAGTTGGATATTTCGAGGAATATCATCGGTCCTCGCAACATGAAGCACCATAGAATCATACCCAAGGGAAGTTCCGAAAAAGTTTACGGTTTGCAGAGAATTGCTACCATTTCCCATATGGATTGCTTGCTCACTACCCATTTCTATCATACCTCCACAAGTGCTGTCAGTACTAATTGGGGTATAGGTAATATCTTCTGTAGTTGCCAGTGTAGGTATAAGGAAGGATGTAAACAGTCCGTATTGAGCGTTTACCTGCGCTATGGTAACTGTATGGGTTGCTGGCACATCATATGTTCCATCATCATGATAATCATCATAATTATCGAGAATTATCGGATGTACGGAATTGATAAAGAAGTTCAGATCAACATCATTAACCGAATATACCGAACCGTTTGTCCCGATTGAGAAGCTGTTCCCTGTCGAACCTCCACCATTGCCGTGAAGGAGAAATGAATAATCATGAGTTGATGATGAGCTAATCATATCTGTTATCGTAAAATAAGAATCGTTAATGAAAGTGAACATTCGAGAGAAATCTGTATCTTGGTAGTTGGTCAATATCTGGGCATAATCTAAGCCGTCAGTATCGTAGTTAGCACTTATGATTGCATCCGTTCCTTCTGCGGTAGTAAGCGTGGCTGCAGGTGGACCTTCTCCATCCACCAGTATCATACTATGATTTTTGGCATAGCGAACACTATCTCTTTTATCCCAACTGATATAGCCGGAATCCATTGCGAGAAGTTCTCCCAACGCATAGATAATAAAGCTGCCGTTATCGGGGTGTTCGTGTGTATGACCACCTTCTCTTGCCTGTCCATTCTCTGCAAGCGCACACATATAAACTGCATCTTCTCCCCAATCGCTGCGAAATACAGCTTGTCCGGCATCCGGCATAATTTGTGTAGGTGGGAAATCGGGAGGTGTTGTACCGGGAAAAGCAGTATCGTCAAAAGTGCATATCATTTCAACATTAATATTATCAGAAGTAGCACCTACAAAATAAGGTTCAGAACTATCAACGAAATCCCATGCAAGTACATCATTGGTATATATCGGTGCAAGCATGCCATTGAAGAAGAAAGGATTGAGAAAACTGTCATCAAAATTTGGACGAGCGCCGTTTGGTTGACGAATTTTGATTCCCCATTCTGTTATTGCCTGGAAGTTCGCATTCTGTGTGAGTGGGGGCAGGAATTCACCACCATAATCTTCAGATTGTCCATTTACAAAATTATTATGTGAAAGCGCAAAGGGTAAAAAACTTGAAGCAGTGAAAGTGAGGTAGTGAGGACCTTCCGCCCACATGCCTTGTTCATTCACAAGCCAGTCGTTGAACTGCAGGTCTGTTTTCTGCATTGCATAATCTATCCAGGTTTGCGGTTGTTTGTCTGTATCGGATGTGGTCTCTGTATTGAGAACTATTGCACACATACCGAGAGCAGATGCGAATTTCACGCCATAGTTTATCTGCTCGCCAAAACCGACTTGCCACATAAGATGCAATCCCGACCATGGAGAACTTGAAACCAGATCATAGTACATATCAGCAGCAATATCCTGGATTTTAGCACGAACCGTTGCTTCGACTCCAGCAAAGTTGTAATCATTACCTTTTAAAAAATCATAAGCAATACATGCGAGTGAAAGCATTTCAGAATCCCAGAGAATATTTTTGTATTGTTCTTCTAGATTTGCATAAGATTCCCTTTGCATTACGAGGAGATAATCAACAGCTTTGTCACCGTACTCTGTGACTTCATCGATAAAGAACCGAAATGCCGCACAGCGCGCAACGACCGCTTTTTGAACTTCCGTTGTACAGGCAGCATAATCTACGTCGGACTTTGTTTTAATATCATTATAAATTGAAAGGTATGGCTCAACTGTAACCCTTGCTTTTACTTCATTGATAGCTGTTTGACTGCTGTCAATAAGTGTTCTTGGCCAGTAAGTTTTTTCAGGATGCCATGCACCCTGGGCATGTAATAAACCTGAAAGTAAGATTAACAAAATTAACATAAAAAATATTTTATAATTTTTCATAGCATCTCCGCTATTTTATTTATTAAGGCAAAAAGACAATTTTCGGAGTTAATG
>JAGHCS010000043.1 GCA_021160355.1 Candidatus Cloacimonadota bacterium | reverse complement strand
GCTTATAAAGAAAATCATTGTAACTAAAATTATTAATAATGTAGTATGCTTCATAGCATCTCCGAAAATTTTTCTAATATTATGAACGAAATGAGGGGAAAACATGTCAACGTTTAATACAATTTTCTTTCATAAATAAATCCCTGAAATTTTCAATATATTAAAAAAGTGCCACACCTCGAGTACTCAAGTATGACACTTATTTTTAAATATTTTTTTATAGACTACTTAGCATCCATTATTACAGCCGGTTGGAATTCATCAAACGGCTGATTGTTGTAATCCATACAGGCATAAATCTTGTTGGACGCTTCATGGAGCAGGAGAAGATTCCCATCCATCAATTTAGGTTCAACATCCGTGGTCATGTCTTCACCCTCTACATACAGTTTAAATTTATTCGCTTCTGGTTTCATCCAGACTGCGTGTGTGTTTGTTGGAAGTAACTTTGGTATGTAAAGCACGAAAAGTTCTGTATTCTTGAAATCGATCAATAAATAATGCGCTTCAAGATCCGGAATATACACGATCACATCATCAAAACAGTAACTGGCTTTTACGCCCTCACCTTCAATATAAATTCCTTTATCATAAAATCGATACGTTCCCTCATCATTAATTCTCGCCCAGAGTTTATCACCTTCTACATCATAAATATCTGCAGAGCTTAACGTATAAAGTGATGCATTTTCCCAATCCGGGAACACATACCAACATGGATTTTCTTTATCATATAATAATAAGTCCTCGCCATTATAAGCTGAATTCATATTGGGAGCTACCGATTTACCTTTAATATAGAAATGATACCGTTCTTCCTCAACCTTGAACCATAATGTTTCATTCGACAGATCCAAAAGTTCTGGAATAAGCAGCTCATTATCAACAGGATTTTCACTATATCTGAGAAGATAATATTCTTCATCCTCAGGAATCCAGAGACACAAATCATCACCCACCCAGATCGTGGAGGAGTTTTTACTCACATTTTCTCCTTCGTAATAGCAATAGTACGTTTTTAATCCATCTATTGATATACACACCACACCATCTTCAGCAAAATATCCGATTGCATCCTGTAACTCATTTTCAGGAACACTGTTGACATCCTTTAATAGACAATACATACTGATCTCAGAATCGAAAAGTACAATCCTTCCTTCTCCGATATCATCAACCTTCATTCTTTCTGCGATATCCTTTCCATTCAGTATCAAGCTGAAGGATTCTCTGTTGTTAAAAACTTTCCATTGTACGGGTATCGTATCAACATCTTGCTCGGGTTCTTGTTTCTTCTTTAATTTTTTCTTAAAAAGTGCCATGTGTCATCCTTTCTGAATTCTAAAATTAATTGATGCTTACAAAATATAATGCGCTTATAACGTCAATGAATCTGAAAAAAAGGGCTGAGTATGATCAGCCCACATATTCAATATTTTATCAGTAAATTTACTAAACAGCTTACGGGCAGTTTGAGTTACAAATTAAAGCATACCACTTTTGGTTCTGTCATTTCCATGAGGGCAAACTTGATGCCTTCTCTACCAAGTCCGGAATTTTTCACTCCCCCAAAGGGCATACCATCGATGCGGTAATCGGAAGAATCATTGATCATAATACCGCCGACATCGATTCCTTTTATCGCCTTGAATGCAGTTTTGATATCATTGGTGAAGATTCCAGCATGCAGTCCATAATCAACATCATTGGCTTCTTTGATACCTTCATCGAGGTTGTTTATCTTGTACAGGATAACAACAGGTCCAAATACTTCTTCATGTCCGAGACGGCAGGTTTTGGGCACGTCTCTCATCACGGTTGGCTGAACAACAGCACCGTCACGCTCTCCACCGGTTAGTAATATTCCACCTACCTCAACTGCTTCTTTCACCCAGCTTTCAACTCGCTTCGCTTCTGTTTCTGTGATCATAGGACCCATATCTGTATCTTCATCAAGCTGATACCCTACTTTCATTTTCCGTGTTCGTTCAACGAATTTCTTTTCAAACTCGTCAAAAATCCCTTCTTGTACATAGAGACGTTGTACGCCAATGCAGTTCTGACCCACTGCCCAGAATGCACCAGAGACACAGCTTTCAACTGCTGCATCAATATCACAATCATCCATAACAAGAACTGGTGTGTTCGAACCGAGTTCCATACCGATCTTCTTCAAGCCGGCTTTCTTGATGATCTCTTTACCTGCATCAGGTCCACCGGTGAAGGTAACCATTCGAATTCTCTCATCAGTTACAAGGGCATCCCCGATCTGTTCACCGTGTCCTGTCACAATATTCAATATTTTTGGAGGAAGTCCTGCTTCCAAGAGTATTTCTCCGAGTTTGAGGGCAGAAAGTGGGGTGACTGTCGCAGGCTTAAGTACACATGAATTTCCCCCAGCAATGATCGGTCCCAGCTTATGTGCCACAAGATTGAGCGGATCATTAAAAGGAGTAATCGCTGCAATGACGCCGATCGGGAATCTATAGTAGTATCCTACGCGATTCTCTGCGCCCGGCATGCTGTCAAAGGGAATAGTCTCTCCAAGAATTCTTTTTGCTTCTTCTGCAGAAAGAGTGATCGTGTTCACTGCTCTTGCTGCTTCTCCACGTGCTTCTCTGATCGTTTTGCTGCCTTCGGTTGCGATTATTCGCGCCAGTTCTTCCTGGTGTTCCTTCATTAACTGTGCAGCTCTGTAAAGAATATCCACTCGTTCATGTACCGGCATGTTCTTACTTATTTCAAATCCTTCTACTGCGGCATCGATCGCCTTTTTGACATCTTCTTTCGTTCCTGCAGGAACGGTGTCTATGACCTCTCCGCTGAGAGGGTTTTTAACGTCTATCTTTTCATCTTTATCGATCCATTGACCGTTAATGAGCATTTTCATAGTGATCTCCAATCCTTATCTGATAATGTTTAATATATCCACAAATATCGAAAAACCCGTTTCGATCTTACCTGCACCAGCACCCTGAATAGTGATCTTACCCATTAAATCCGTATCAAAGGTCAGGGCATTATTCGCACCATTCACCCCTGTAAGGGGATCGGATAAAGGCAATCTCACCGGTTTTACAGAAGCGATAATCTTATCTCCTTCAAGCCTGGTTGATCCGATAAGCTTATACCTCATCCCATCTGCTGCTGCAGCTTTGATGTCTTCCAGCGTTAACTTGCTTATACCTTCGCAGGGAACATCTTCGGGTTTTACATTTCCACCAAGGAGCACATTGCTGAGGATCACTACTTTTGCCAGCGCATCATATCCTTCTACATCTGCGGTTGGATCAGCTTCTGCATAGCCAAGTTCCTGTGCTTTCTTCAGCGCATCTTCGTATGACCAGCCCTCCTGCTCCATCTTTGTTAAGATATAGTTTGTTGTTCCGTTAAGGATCCCCTTAACTTCTGTGATCTTACATCCTGCCAGGCATTCTCTTGCAAGATTGAAGACCGGCGTACCGCTCATGACAGTGCCTTCAATAAGGAATTTTACTCCGTTCTCCTCTGCGAGCTTTGCCAGTTTTTTATAATAAAGTGCAGCAGGACCCTTAT
>JAGHCS010000227.1 GCA_021160355.1 Candidatus Cloacimonadota bacterium | reverse complement strand
CTCACGTAGTTTTCAATCCAGAATATGGAACGGTATCTCCATTCGGTGGAACTGAGAGTATAGAAGTATCTTTCTACTCATATGACGATACACCCGGAACGGTTCACACAGGTCAGGTAATATTCCGCTCTCAACAAAATGTTCCCCCTGTTCCGGTCTCTATCTGTGTGGTAATAACGGACACATTCTCAACTAATCAATCTTGTGTTGAAAATACTTATCTGTATAATAACTTCCCCAATCCTGTCATCAACAACACAACCTTCGAGTTTAGCTTAAAGGAAAAGTCCCATGTGATACTATCTGTTTATAATCTCAAAGGACAATTAGTTGCCACTCTCCTCGAAGAGGAATTCGATCCTTCTTCATCGCACTATGTCGAGTGGGATGGTTCTGTGAACGGCAGGAAGCTTGCAAGTGGTATCTACTTCTACAAGCTTGAGACCGGCAACAAATCATTCCTTAAAAAGATGGTTTTGATGCGGTAAAATAGTTTATAGATAATAGACTTTTTTATGAAGCATGTAAAATTATAAAGGATTAGTATGAAAAAAATAATATTAATATGTATTTTATTAATCTTCCATTCATTCGGATATGGTCTAAGCAACAGTATTCTATCGGCTAATAATCAACATGATAAAAACTCTACATATCTTCCTCCTCCACAAAATCTATCGGCAGTTGGTGGTTATCATGAATCCTTTGATGAAGACTGGGCAACAACCGGCTGGGTACAAGTTCCTGCAGATGGTAACTGGCAATGGTCTCCAGGTTATGCATACCTGTCCTGGAGTCCTACGGTTACAAACTATGACATGTCATTGATCTCACCAGAGATAATACTACCGGATGATCCGTTAGAAATCTCTGATATTACTATCAGTATGTTTATCGATGATTATAGCTCCGATACAGGTGAACTTATGGAAATCTGGATCATGCATGATGGTGGAGAAACAATGATCTTTCAATGGGATTTAGATATTAATGATGACTGGGGTGTGTCTGGTGGAGCAGACTTCATTTATAGTGATACCAGTCAATTTGCAGGTCAGACAGTACAGATCAAATTCCGATCTTCAGGTGGAAGCACCTACAACTTCAATAGTTGGTATATCTATGATGTACTTTATGAATTCACGGGAGTCATCCCATCGTACGGTGCACTGGAAGGTATTGTCGTAGACTATTACTGCGAACCAATTGAGAGTGTAAGGGTGACAGCAAATAATGTAGAATATAATCCTGTATATACTAACGAAGATGGTTACTACACTATAGATTCCATGGCAGTTGGTCTGTACGATATTCAATACTTTAAAGATGGATACAGTGAAGTGTGGTACTATGATGTGGTGATTGATAGTGGAAATACTACAGTACAAAACGCAGTACTCTGGGATTTCATTCCACAAGATATATATGCTTATCTTTCACCGGGTGATTCTTCAACCCATACTGTCACTATCCCAAATTATAGTGATGAACCTATAGAATGGAGTGCATCGATTCAGCAATCAACAAAATTAAAAGGTAAATTCTTGTGTAATGATTTTCATAGAGAAAAAAACTTTTCATTAACAGCAGAAACTCATCAAGAACAATCCTCATATAAACATAAACCATCATCCGATGAGTTGTGGGATATTCTCTTCTGTTACGATGTAGATACACCCACTGGAGGTGTGGGCATTGCAGGTGCTGAATTTGGGAATGGATGTTTCCTGGTTTCTGAATGGGGTTACTCAACAAGAAATGTATTCAAATTTGACGTTGATGGTAACTAGATCAGCAGCTGGGAACCAAGTTGGATACCCGGAACACGTTGCATTAGAGATATGGCATTTGACGGAAATTACTTCTATGGTTCAAATGCAGGAACAACCATCTATCAATTCGATGAAGATGGCAATCTCTACGGAACGATCTCTTCTCCTGTTGGGGTTCGTGCTATTGCCTATGATTCGGATAATGACGCATTCTGGGTAAATAACTGGAATGACGATCTTAATCTTATCGACAGATCAGGTAATGTTCTTAATACGATATCCTCGCCTCCATGCATGTATGGTTGTGCCTATGATAATGAAACAGGTGGTGGACCATATCTCTGGATATTCACAGGCACCTCTGCTGGCGATGGTTGCCAGATCGAACAATACGATCTGAATACATTATCACTTACGGGTATCGCCCATAGTGTTGACGGAGATTTCGGTATAGGTTCTTATATTTCAGGAGGCTTGTTTACTTATGGAGACATCATAGCCCAAACATGGATAATCGGTGGATTAGCACAAGGTGCACCCAGCTTGCTGTTTGGATATGAGTTTGGTCCTTATAATTCATGGATCACTATCAATCCATCTTCGGGGATTATTGAACCTATGACTGTGGAGTATATAACTGTTAACCTTTATGCGTATAATGATTCTGTTGGGACAATCCATACCTGTAATATTGTGTTCGAATCTCCTCAATTCATATCTACACTAATCGTTCCCGTGAATCTTACAATCATAGATACTGTCTCATCGAACGAGATTCCTCATACAGAAACAGCACTCCACCCCAACTTCCCGAATCCTATCATGCATACCACTACATTCAACTTCAGCTTGAAGGAAAGGTCTCACGTTACACTTTCGGTTTATAATCTCAAAGGGCAACTGGTCGAAATACTGCTCGACGAAGAGCTCGATCCTTCAGCATCGCACACTGTTGAGTGGGATGGTACCGTGAAAGGCAGGAAGCTTGCAAACGGCATCTACTTCTATAAGCTCAAAACAGACAATAAGTCGTTTCTCAAAAAAATGATCTTGATGAGGTAAGATAAGTTAAATTTAGTATTCTCTGTAGTGTTGAGACATGTCTGCTATGCTGTAATCCACGGAGTAGTCTATTGTGGAGTGCATTGAGCTCCTCGATGCAAAAGCATTGAGCAATTAAGACGACTGATTTGGCAACGCCAAATATAAACAATTTTCATCCTCGAGAACTGAGTTTTAACTCCGTGCGCCTGTCACTGCGTATTCACCAGTTGGCGAAGGAGAATGAAAGGATCTCCCAGCAGGAT
>JAGHCS010000258.1 GCA_021160355.1 Candidatus Cloacimonadota bacterium | reverse complement strand
TCGCAGTACTCATTGATAGCGTGTATTTTTTCTTCATATTCCGTGCATTTGCCCAGGTTATCCCATTCTCTATAATCCTATTTGGTTATACTTTGATCTACCTCTCCTACATCCTGCCGACTCCGCCTGCACAAATAGGAAGCAACGAATTGATAATGGTACTGATATTTTCCGTGGGTCTAGATTTGAATAAAGAAATGGTAAGCGCTGTGATGTCTTTTGCGCATTTATTGACAGGATTGATAATCGTTGTTGTAGGTTTGATCAGCTTCAGCTATATCGGTGTGAACATTGCAGATACCTTCCGCGATGTAAATATATCTGATATTGAAGATGATTTTAAAGATACATAATTTTTTGCTTAATCGAAAACATGGAGATTCTATGAAAAAATTCTTTTTTTGCTTTTTTATCTCATTCATGTTCATTTTTTATATCCAACTTGTTGCACAGGACATTTCCTTCACTGCACAAGACAATCCTAACGATGATGGCGGTGCGATATTGCTGGAATGGAATATCCCTTTATCTTATCCAGAAATGATCATAAGCCGCAGTATTGATAGAGAAAATTATATTGAAATCGCTGCAGTGTCACCCCTGCTAAAGACGTTCATTGATGATGAAAATATTGAGGATGGGCAGGAATATTTCTACAAACTCTCTGTATTGAACTTGGAAGGTGAAACGATAGAAAGTTTCAGCGCTTCTGCGTTAGCAAAAGCTGAATGGTTCAATACTGATAAGATATCTTTACTGATTATGACCATACTTCTTGGAAGCTCCATCACCTATTTCATTTTTTCTGCACGGAAGGGAAAGCGTCTCTACATCAGGAAGATCAGCGGACTCGATACGATCGAAGAGGCGGTTGGTCGTGCCACGGAAATGGGAAAACCGCTTTTATTTGTCCCGGGAATTATGGATTTGGATGACATGCAAACCATTGCCGGACTCAATATTCTCGGACATCTCGCAGAAAAAGTAGCACAATATGACTCGACAATCCATGTGCCGGTATGCAGATCAATGGTGCTTTCCACTGCAAAGGAGATCGTGAAAGAAGCTTACCTTCGGGCAGGCAGACCCGATGCTTTCAAGCCGGATTCGGTGTTCTATCTCACTGATGACCAGTTCGGGTATGTGGCAGGAGTCGACGGTATTATCCTTCGAGAAAAACCTGCTGCAACATTCTATCTGGGCGCTTTTTATGCAGAATCTCTCATCCTTGCGGAAACAGGTTTTGAAAGCGGAGCTATCCAAATTGCAGGTACTGCAATGCCCACTCAGATCCCCTTCTTTGTTGCTGCCTGTGACTATACATTGATCGGTGAAGAACTTTTCGCTGCATCGGCATATCTTTCTAACGAACCGAATCAGCTTGGAAGTTTGAAAGGTCAGGATGTGGGAAAAGCAATCATTATAATAACCCTTCTTGTAGGTGTTGTGCTCGAAATGTTCGGCATACATTTCCTGAAAGACTTTCTGGCAACCCACTAATACATAAAGAGGACACATGAGAAGACAAATTCCTATGTTGATCACCTTCCTTGTCGGTGCGCTTATCATTGTTTCTGAATTTATACCCCATAAGCCCTTTAACAATCTCTCGACCAGTCTGGAAGGATGGTTCCTGATCATTTCCGGTTTTGCAATTATCCTCGGGCAACTCAGTCTGTTCAAAGTCAATATTATAAAAATCCATCGTAAAGCACCAAACTGGCCCTACTTTATTATCGCACTTGTAAGTTTTTCCGTTATGGTCATTTGCGGTATTTTATGGGGAACCCAGCAACAACCCGGTCTTATTCCTGTAAGCGACAAGATGCTCAATTTTTTTGGTGTAAAACCGTTTGACTACATATTTAAATATTTATTTGAAAATCTTTCTGCAACAATGTTCTCACTCCTTGCTTTCTTCATGGCTTCTGCATCATACAGGGCATTTCGTGCGCGAAGTCCCGAATCAACCCTGCTTCTTATCGCAGCAGTTCTCGTCATGCTCGGCAGAACAACGATCGGGAGTACCCTGACCGGTTGGATTCCCGAGTCCCTTGGATTTTTGCATCTGCCCAATATTGCTTCATTCATTATGAAATATCCAAATACTGCGGGTCAGCGAGCGATCATGATCTGCGCAGGACTGGGTGTGATCGGCAGCTCTCTACGCATCATACTCGGCATCGAACGTTCATATTTAGGGGGTAAATAAGATGAAAATTTTTGAGAAATTCCTTAATATCGATCGTCGAATTATTTTTCTGCTCATCCTCCTCGGTGTTGCAATTCCCCTTATCTGGACATTAGGTTTTAATCTTGAAGTGACCGAGAACGTGCAGAGTGTGTACACAATGCTTGAAAAAATCGAGCCCGGCACACGCATTCTCATTTCTTTCGATTACGACCCTTCTACCAAACCGGAAATACAGCCAATGGCTCTCGCTTTAATGCAACAGGCATTCACGCTACGGTTGCGGATTATTGCAACTGCACTCTGGCCTATGGGCGTGCAGATGTGCAACGAAGCATTTGAAAAAGTTAGCGCCGAATATCCAAATATCGAATATGGCGTCGACTTTATAAATCTCGGTTACAAATCCGGTGGAATGGTCACGATCAACCACATGGCAAAAGATTTTCGAAGTACCTTTCCTGCTGATGCAGGTGGAAACCCTATCGATGAATTCCCAATTATGAAGGGCATAAAGAATTTTGATAAAATTGGATGCGTGATCTCTCTTTCCGCAGGTGATCCGGGATTGAAACAATGGGTTATGATCGTTCATGACACATTTGGAAAACCTGTTGCAGGCGGAACCACAGCAGTGCAGGCACCCACAATGCTGCCCTATGTGAACGAACAGCAGCAGCTTGTTGGTCTTCTTGGTGGCTTAAAGGGCGCAGCGGAATATGAACTCCTCATCAATAAGCCCGGTTTTGCAACAAAAGGAATGGATGCACAGTCTGTTGCACATCTCATTATAATCTTGTTCATCCTGATTGGCAATATCGGCTATTTTGCCACCAGAAAACAAAAAGACAATTTGAAAGCATAGGCGGAGGAAAAATGGCTATACTCATGGATAGAATCGGAATTTGGATCGGAGTTTTTCTTACATTTGCTATTTTCAGCTTCCTCTATAAGGACAATCCTTTTTATAAGATAGCTGAGCAGATCTTCATTGGAATTTCTGCCGGCTATTGGTTCATATATACGATTTACAATATACTCATACCAAATCTTTTCATCCCTGTTACTTCGGACTTTACTCATAATTTTATCCTCCTGATACCTGCATTCCTCGGCATCCTCATGCTCTGCCGGTTAATCCCCTCGATTGATTGGGTAAGCAGATATGCTCTCGCAGTTGTAATAGGTACCACAGCAGGACTATTCTTCAAACGATATCTTCAGTCCGACGTACTGAACCAGTTGACAGCGACCATGCTGAATCCATTTGCCTCAAGTAATGCGGTCCAGATTATTGGCGAACTCATTCTCATCATCGGAACATTAACCGGTATCGTGTACTTTTTCTTCAGCAAGAAACACGAAGGTGCGTTTGGTACAACTGCCAAGATTGGCATCTACTTCCTTATGGTAAGCTTCGGTGCTGCATTCGGTTACACGGTGATGGCGCGTATCTCGCTTCTTATTGGAAGGTTGAATTTCCTGCTTGGAGATTGGCTGGGGATTATTAAACCGTAGAGATTGAGCAAAAGTGATGAAGCGTTTAAGCGCAAATGGATTAAATGATTAAAAGTAAAGAGAAAGGATGCAAAGTTATGAAAGTTAAGATTCTTCTTTTCCTTGGAATTATAAGCATGACTTTATTCATTGGTTGTGAGAGTGACCGGTATCCCATTTATAAAGACTGGTTGTGCAGATAAATTAATAACCCCATGCAAACTCTCTGTCATTCAACCAGTTACAAATTTGTGTTAATTCGTGTTAATCTGCTTGCCACGCCATAGTGAAACGAAGGCGGGTGGTAAATAATCTTCGTGTCTTTCGTGGTTCCACAAATCCTCAATCTTGACATCAAAAAGCAGCACTCCTGAATCTATCTCAAAGTATTTAATAAAGGATATTGCATGGATAATATTGTCTCAGAAAGCGATGTTAAAACTATAGAAAATCTGTCTGAAACCAGAGCAAAGATAGTGAATGAAATCCACAAAGTCATTGTGGGACAGGATAAAGTAATTGAGTATTTTCTCATTTCTCTTTTTGCGAATGGACACTGCCTTTTGGTTGGCGTGCCAGGACTTGCAAAAACCCTTCTCATCAGCACAATTTCACAAGTACTCGACCTGAAATTCAGCAGAATACAATTCACTCCGGATCTTATGCCTTCCGATATAACCGGAACAGATATTCTCACTGAAGACAAAACAACCGGCAAACGTGCATTTCAATTTGTGAAAGGACCGGTTTTCGCTAATATTATTCTTGCGGACGAGATAAACAGGACTCCTCCCAAAACACAATCCGCACTCCTCGAAGCAATGCAAGAAAGAAAAGTCACCGCTGGAAATCATACTTTTCCTCTCTCTCCTCCATTCTTTGTGCTGGCAACTCAGAATCCTATCGAGCAGGAAGGCACGTATCCCCTGCCCGAAGCACAACTCGACCGGTTTATCTTTCATATCGATATAGATTATCCTTCTTATGAAGAAGAAAAACAAATTGCTGAAATAACCACAAGCAGAGAATTTGAAACCATTCAAAAAATTGTGAGCGGAGAAGAGATCACAAAGTTACAACAATTTATTTTCAAGATTCCCCTACCCGAACATATACTCGAAACCGCAGTAAAGCTCTCGCGACTATCCCGTCCAAAATTTGAAGATGCTCCCGACTTTGTGAAAAACTGGGTCAACTGGGGAGCCGGTCCTCGCGCATCGCAGTATCTTGTTCTTGCAGCAAAAACACGCGCTGCTCTCAACGGACGAACTGTGCCGTCAATGGAAGACATTGAGTTTGTTGCAACACCGATCCTCCAGCATAGAATTCTTCTCAATTTTGCAGCCGAAGCAGAAGGTATCACTTCCAAGGATGTGATTCAGAAGTTATTGGAGAGAGTGAAAAAATAATTACTTAAGCTTTTGGCAAAACTCGAAGAACTTATAAAAAGTACGTGAAAATATATATTAATTGATCACTGCAAAAAGCAGTTATAAATAAGTACAATTACTGTAAAGTTCGCAAATTAAACACGATATTAATTGCCTAATAAAACAGGCACATAAATTATGGTTCATAAATAGCGGTATCATTTATCGTATGCTGATGGACACCATCAACCATGCACACACAAAATACATCGGGAAATAAACATACTGCTTAAATTATGAAAGAAATGAAATTATAGCCGGTGTAAACGCAAACCGGCAACGTATTCACATAACACGTGATTGGATACTGCAATAAAAAAGAGAAAAATATGGAAAACAAAATAACATTCAGCGACCTCGGGCTTTCGCCCAAAGCGCTGACTGCAATAAATAAAAAGGGGTTTGAAGAGCCGACCGCAATTCAGATCATAACTATTCCCATCATGCTCAGAGATGACACGAATATCATCGCTCAAGCACAAACCGGCACCGGCAAAACAGCTGCATTTGGATTGCCTTTGATAGAAATGATCAACCCGAATTCGCATACAGTTCAGGCACTCATTCTCACTCCAACACGAGAACTTGCTATCCAGGTTGCAGAAGAGATCAACTCCCTCAAAGGTGATAAGAACCTCATAATAGTACCAATCTATGGCGGTCAATCGATTGACCAACAATTGCGCAGACTGAAAAAAGGTGTGCATATTGTCGTAGGAACTCCGGGTAGAATCATCGACCATCTTAACAGAAAGACACTGAAGATCGGGGAAATCGAACATCTGATCCTTGATGAAGCGGATGAAATGCTCAATATGGGATTCATCGATGATATGGAAGAGATCATGAAGCATACAAATCCCGACAAAAGAACGTTGCTGTTTTCTGCAACTATACCACGAAGAATAAAGGACCTTGCACACAAATACATGGAAGGTTATGAGTTTCTTACAGTGAAAAAGGAGCAACTGATAAATGCTCTGACAGAACAGATATATTTCGAGGTAAAAGCTTCTGATAAATTTGAGGCACTTTGCAGGATAATCGACATCGAAGACGGTTTTTACGGACTGATCTTCTGCAGAACAAAGAATGATGTGAATACTCTTGCAGCCCATCTCAAAGATAGAGGATACGACGCAGAAGCAATTCATGGAGATATTACACAAGCTCAAAGAGAAAAAACTCTGGAAAAATTCAAGAAACAAAAAGCAAATATCCTTGTTGCAACAGATGTGGCAGCTCGTGGTATCGATGTTATTAACCTCACCCACGTTATAAACTATTCTCTCCCTCAGGATCCGGACTCCTATGTTCATAGAATAGGCCGCACAGGAAGAGCAGGGAATGAAGGCACTGCAATTACGTTTATCACTCCCAGCGAATACCAGCGAATGATGTTCATACAAAGGGCAGCGAAGACCGATATTAAGAAATCAAAAGTACCAGTCGTAAAAGATATCATTACCGCAAAAAAGAAAAAGATAGACGATGATCTGAAATCAGTTCTCGAGAAAAAGGTCGATACGAAATTTTATAACTGGGCAAAGGAATTGCTTGTGGATTATAATGAAACCGAAATACTTGCAGCATTACTCCACTATTCCTTTGAAGAAGACCTCAATCCTGATACCTATAATGAGATCAAAGAGATTGGCACAAAAGAAAGGCAGCTTGATGGGAAGGGTAAAGCACGGCTTTTTGTCGCACTGGGCAAGAAAGACAGGTTGGATGCGAGAAAACTCGTCGACCTCGTGACGAGTAAGGTTTCCATCAAGGGCAAAGATATCAGAGATGTGCAGGTTATGGACAACTTCTCATTTATTACTGTTCCTTTTGATAAGGCTGAGAAGATTATAAAAAACTTCAGAGGAAAAGATAAAAAACCCCTGATCACTCACGCCAAAGGGAAAAAAGATAGTAAGGGTAAGAAAAAAAAGTATGGAAAGCGAGGGTAAACGCCCGTATTCCGGAGACAGTTAATTTATCACTCCTTTTTTCTTAAAAACAATCTCACATTTAGCAAAAGTTATTTTTATTGACATCTAAAAAGAATCATAAAATTCTCAACAACCTACTATAAAGATGCTGAAACTCGCATTAAATGATACTTTGTTTAAGGAGAAGCTCATGTATGGAAAAAAAATAATATTTTTAACCATTATATTTCTAATGTGCGCAAATATACTTCCTGCTTTTTCTCGGGAGATAGATTCTCTTAAAAATAAATTGCAAAATGAAGATGGTATAGAAAAAATAAAAACATTAAATGAATTAGCAGGAAATTATTGGGAACTTTCTCCAAATGAGAGAATTCCATTTGCAGAACAAATGGTTGAGTTGTCTGAAAAACTCAAGGATCAAGGTTACAAAGCAGATGCATATAATTATTTGGGAATAGCTTACAATCAACTTGATGAGACTCAAAAATCTATGGATTATTTCATGAAGGCATTAGATATAGCTGAACAAACTAATGATAAGGACAGAATTGCGAAATCTTTTCTCAATCTTGGGCAGGCAAATTTTTATTTGGTTCATTTTGATAAAGCACAGGAATATTTTCAAAAACTTCTGGAGATAAGAAAAGAACTTGGGGACAAACAGGGAATATCCATGGCTTTAAACCAGTTAGGTACTGTTATGGCTAAAACAAAAAGGTATGATGAAGCGTTAGACTATTTTTCCAAATCTCTGACAATAAGAAAAGAGATCAATTACAAAATGGGTATTTCTCAAATATATAATAACATTGCGAATGTATATTTTGATTTAGGAGAAATGGATAAGGTTTTGGAATATCGATTAAAATCATTGAAAATAGTTCGAGAATTGGATAATAAATGGGAAATAGCTCTTACAACTTATAATATAGCAGAGTATTATTTAACAAATAACGAACCAGATAAGGCTTATCCGTATTTGATTGAAACACAAAATTTAGCAGAAAAGCTCGATAACAAGGGAATGATCAGAGATATTACAAATATTTATTC
>JAGHCS010000216.1 GCA_021160355.1 Candidatus Cloacimonadota bacterium | reverse complement strand
GTGACTTTTCTCTTTTCAACAAAGTTATATTAGTTATCATATATTATTTTCTCTTTATTATGTTTTATCCTGAAAATGTAATACAATCCTATTAATGCAGGTAATACTGAATTGAAGAAGAATATCAAGAATGTGGCTGTGACCGCAAGTTCGGCTCCAATACCATATTTTGAGAAAACCTCAATCGCAAAGGTCTCACGAAGACCAAATCCATTGAATGAGAGTGGAATGATATGAGAGATATGGATAAGAGGAACAGATATCATAATTTTGAAGAAACTTAGATCAACGAAATTTCTCAAAAGAATAAAATATTGATAAAATGTAATCAACACAAAAATGATCTGAGCAAGCATTATTCCTGGAGTTCTTTTTAAATAATTTAACAAGTACAGCTGGATATTTTCATTCTTAGTAAAAAAGGAAAAAAGATAAATTATGAACGGAAGAAATATCACTGCGACCAGAACTGTTACTTTAATAACCATGCTGATATTTGTGAAATAAAAAATCGCAGCAAAAGCCCCAAAGAAAAGATTTTTCCAAGTAAGGAATATTCTTTCGACTCCTATTGAAGCTAAAGTTGCCTTCTTTTTGTTGTTGACAAAGTATATTTTCCCGATTACACCAATTCCACCAGGTCCAAGAAAACGTAGTGCTAATCCGACAAAATAGGATTTAAGTACTTCATACTTTTTCGGTACGTAGTCAGAATTCAACTTCAGATATTTCCCCCAATTATACGCTTGAATGAGTAGTTTGATGACTGTTGAGAAAATAATGAGGAGAATTATCCATATTTTTATTGAAACGAAATCGGTTATAAGTTGCTGAAATTGTATTTTTTTAAATATGAAATAGAGTATTAATGCGGTAATTATTACCTTGAGAATAATGATAATGGTTTTAGAAGAGTTAGATAGTTTCATTGTTAAAAGAATAAACTTATTTCCAAGTCCACTTGCTAAACATTCCAATAAGAGAATAATAGATCAAATAATAAGGATACACAATAATATAAAATAAATCAAAAATACAGAAAATCTCTTTATGTTTGATCAAACCAACAATCCAAAAAAATAAAAACGAAATATAATAGATTGCCGGTCCAAGCCAATCTCTATAAAAAATTATATGGAATGGCAAATACAGAAAGAATAAAAAAATGATCAACGAAACAACTTTGTAAAGTGGAGATGATAATGAAAACTGTCCGTACCGACGCTTTTGTTGGTTCACATAATCCTGTACCTGTGGATGAGTAAAAACCTTACAATCTGAATTATAAATGATTCTGTAATTTGTATTTTTTATGAGGTTAAGTAAAAGCTTATCCTCTCCGCACGTAATGTCCCTGATCTTCTCAAATCCATCAACATGATCGTAAGCGTCCTTATTTATATAGAGATTCCTTCCGTTGTTACTGAATGGAACTCCAAGATTGATCGTCGCACAATAGAAATCTGCAGTGATGATCTGTGAAAATCTGCGAAAAGTAGAGACATTCTTTTCCGGCGAATAACCAACAATCATTCCAATATCATTGGATAAATATTTATTAAAAGAGTCAATCCAATTTGTAGGTACTATACAATCAGCATCAGTAAAAAGAAGATTCTCAAATTTCGCTTTTTCAATTCCTCTCTTTAGCGCATATTTTTTCCCTTTATAGTCAGCACTTTTTTGCTCTATGATTATGCTCTGATAGTTAGGTTTGTTTTCACAATATTCTCTGATTTGCTTTGGAGTGTCATCTTGTGAAGCATCATCAATCAGAATTATCTCGTACAAATCCTTTTCATAATCAAGTTTATCCAAAGAATGAAAGAGTGTAGGCAGGTTATGAATCTCGTTTCTGCAAGGAATGATGATGGAGAATGAATTGTGGGCTGGACTCTTTCTTTTAGGAGAAATAATGAGTGAAAGACCCAAGAGAATAATAAATAAGGATAATACTAAGATTACTGGCATTAAATGGAAAAACCTAAAATTTATGTTGATTAGTTATACTTAGTTCAAAAATAGAAATCACCCCTTCCCGATGTTCGTCGGTATGAGACAATAAATGCGATTGATAATGTTTTAGTCTGCCTTCGAAAGATTCAGATAATAGAACTTAAATTTTGAAGTTTTGAGTTTACTCCTTATTTTTTTCGTGCTCAAGAACATGAATTTTATCAGCTCTAATAAGAATTTTTGAAACGGTTTTGCCCTCGCTATTTTCCCATTGATTGAGTTTGAGATTCCCTTCAACAAGAATCGGGCTTCCTTTTTCTGCCCTGTCTTCGATCTTCTTTGCCTGGTTACCCCACGCTTCCACATCTACGAAAGTGGTAGCATCCTGCCAGTTTCCATCCTTGTCCTGGTAGGGACGATTATTTGCAATTGTAATCGTGGTAACTTTTGTTTTCTTTTCTCCGACTTCTTTGACTTCCGGATCCCTTACGATGTTTCCACCAATGATTATTGTATTGACATTCGGTGTTCTTTTGCTCATTTTAGAACCTCCTTTATGGTTTCTTTACTCGATGAGCACTTATAAAGTGAAATCATATATATTCTTGTCAAGAAATTTTGGCACCATAATATTTAGAAGCTCTATTTGGGTTCATTTGAGTACCTATCAGTGTATTCGACTTCAACTCTACAAAGGTTTTTCATTTACAAAAAAAGAAGATAGATCAATCCGATCACACAAATACCTACGAAGATATTCATAAGTGCACCTATCTTGAAAAAATCTGAAAATTTGTAGCCGCCCGCAGAATAGACCATTAAATTTGTCTGGTACCGGATTGGTGATGCAAAGCAGGTCGACGCACCAAGTACGAGAGTAAGCATAATTGCCTTTTGACTCACTCCAGGCATAACTTTCGATATTGATAGTGCAATAGGAAAAACAATCGCAGCAGCAGCATTATTAGTAATAAGAAGTGTAAAAGCACTCGTAAGTATAAAGATTCCAATGATTATACCGATCGGACCCATAAAACTTAGTGTATTTATAAGACTATTTCCCACAATTTGGGCAAGACCCGAATTAGCTATTCCTCGTGCAATTCCAAATGAGCAGGCAATCAAAATAAGCACTCCCCAATTTACAGAGTTTGTCGCATCCTTAGGATTAATTATCCCTGTTGCCATCACGAGAACAGCAGCTACAGCAGCAGCAAAAATAATGGGGATTAAACCTGTGGCAGCAAAAATGACCATTGCTGCGAGAATTATAAGTGCAAGGTTGCCTTTCCATCGTGGCTTTTCATAAATATCAAGACTTGAGGTGACAAGCGAGAAATCTTTTGAATGATACCATTTTTTCTCAAAATCTTTTCTCGCAAGCAAAAAGAGAGTGTCATTCGGCTTGATAATAATATCCCCAACTTTGCGATTAACTCGCTCTCCACTTCTATGTATTGCAAGGATAACAGCATTATAAACACCTCTGAAATTGCTGTCTCGTACAGTCTGCCCTACAAGTGGTGATGAATTTGAAATGACGGCTTCAAAAGTTTTTGTTTTATCAGAATCCAGATTTCTTATATCGAATTCATGATCCGGGACCGTGATCAGTCCGCGAATTTTTTGCAATTGAAAAATTGTTTCAGGTAATCCTGTAAAAAACAGTCTGTCATCTTTCAGTATGATTTCATCAGGAGTAAGAGGAGCAATTGTTTCCTCTCCTCTAGTGATTTGAAAAAGAAATAATCCTTGCAAGTGACGGAGATTTGCCTGCTCGACGGTTTTGTTGAGATGCGGATAGGTACTTCCCACACGCATTTCCACGACGAATTCGCGTGTTTCCTCTCCAAGTCGGACAATCACATCTTTCCTGTCAGGCAACAATTTCTTTCCGATAAAGACAACAAACAAAATTCCTAAAATAGCTACAGGAATACCGACTTGAGTAATTTCAAAAAAAGAAAATCCTGTATAACCATTTTCAAGTAATAGGCCGTGTACAACAAGGTTTGTACTTGTGCCGATTAGTGTGCAAGTGCCACCAAGCACAGCTGCATAGGAAAGCGGAATAAGAAATTTCGACGCAGCAAAGTTGTTGCGTTTAGCCCAACTTTTTACTATAGGGATCAGTGTTGCAACAATAGGAGTGTTATTTAAAAAGGCCGAAAGACCCGCAACAGGAAACATCAGCCTTATATATCGTGAAGTCTCACTATTACTTTTATTTCCAAGAATTGTAATGATAAATCTTTCAAACGCACCTGAACTCTGTAAAGCAGCACTTACAACAAAAAGAAATCCGACTGTGAGCATTCCTTTATTAGAGAAGCCAGCAAATGCTTCGTTTACGTCTATTACTCCACCTGCAATAAGCAAAAGCAATGCAGAAAATACAATACCCGCAGGATTGAACCACTCCTTTGCTAGAGCGATGATCATTAGAACGATTACGGAGGAAGTAAAAATTAGTTCAAACATTATTTATTAACACATCTAAAAGTTTTAATCTTCTATCGAAAAAGTTGTCCATTCCTGGCTGGGTCTATCTATCAGGTATCCTTCTAACCAATCGTACTGAGGATGTAGATTAATAAATTCTTCTGCATCAAAAGGAGTGCCACATGAGCATCCCCAGCGAGCCCATAACTGCATGTCTTTTGCCATCTTATACTATCGACGACTTTTCCATCCACACACCCCTGAGGTGCATACGGAAGCCGTTCCGGCCAATAATTCATAGGATCGAGATTGTAATGTCCACAGATATTTCTGCTGCACATATTTTCTTTATGGAGATACACATTATAATGGTCAGCAAGAAAAACTCGGGCTAATTCAGTGTTTATCTTTCCTTTATTATCATTGAGGAGTTGATTCCAACGAACCCCTCGTGCTCCCATGGGAGTTCTAATGTCCGAGTAACATGCATTGCTGCATTCCTGATTTCTGATCTTCAGATCGTTTGCTACGTTATAACCGCTATAATATCCATTCGAGGTTTTCTCAAAACTATTATATTTCAACCCTTGCTCGAATCGTGCTATTTCATTTGTTTCAAGATCACCAAGAAGCCAGCTGTTAGCATATGCTCCATTATTGGCACGTTGCATTATTTGTACCCATTCGTCGGTGCTTTCTGCATACTGCATTGCTTTTCTCTCTCGCAGAAATTATTGTAATTATTTTTGTTCTCATCGATCATTCTCTAACTTTATATTGATTGTAATTATTAATCGAGAAACCTTATCGCCGGATATGATAAAATTACTAATTAACATTTGATGATCTTGTTCTTTGTTAAATATTCAAGAATCTTTTGAGCTGACTCTTCAACGGATAGTTCGTCGGTATTTATGACAAGTTCCGCTTTTAGAGGTGCTTCATAAGGCGCTGAGATACCTGTAAATTCGGGAATAATCCCCGCGCGTGCCTTTTTATAAAGTCCCTTGGGATCACGTTTTTCACATATATCAAGAGGAGCTTCTACATAGACTTCTACGAATTCACCCTTTGGCAAAAGTTCTCGATTGATATCTCTGTCCTTTCTATAGGGAGAAATGAATGAAGTTATTACAATAATACCGGCATCTGCAAAAAGTTTTGCCACTTCACCGATCCTTCGAATGTTCTCTTCCCGATCTTCAGGTGAAAAGCCGAGATCTTTGTTCAGTCCATGTCTGATATTGTCGCCATCTAAAATGAAGACCTGGCAGCCAGCCTCGAATAACTGAGCTTGCAGTTCAACTGCGACAGTTGATTTTCCTGAACCCGACAGACCAGTTAACCAGATAACCACACCTTTATGCTCGTTTTGCTTTTCTCTGTCCTCTTTTGAGATTCCGCTTTCATGCCAAGTAATGTGTTTGCTTTTGATCATTTTAGTTCTCCTTTTCCTGCATAAAATTTTATTAAAACATCTGCTACTGGTTTTCTCATTATTCTCTGATCAACTTCCTCTCCAGCATGCAATTTTCTTCGAACTTCCTTGCCTGAAATATTAACCGGATGAAATCCTTTAGAGATATATTCTTCAATCAATCCGACTTTATTGATCTCCTCAAAAAATGCTGCAAAACCAACATTCAATGGTTGGATTTGTAGCTCACCTTTTAGGTTATTAAAGATTTCCTGTGCATCGAAATCTCCCCATGCAGGAGTGCCGTCATCAAAAGGAGCATCAGCATGTTTTCTGCCAATAATAATATCTGTAAAACCAAAATTCTGTCTATATATCGCATGCATGATCGCTTCTTTTGGACCAGCATAGAACATTTTCACATCCATGCCCACAAGCATAAGGTGATCCTTGAAGGTCATTCCTTTTTCTTTCCAAAGCTCTTCGTCGCGGTCACCTTCTCCGATAATACCGTTATTAATGAGTACCTCATAAGTTTTCATGCGAACATCAGCAGGCACGTCGTCAGATTTTGTCGCTCCAACAAGTGGATTCAATACAGCCCCTGCATTATAACCTTTTTTTATCAGTGTTTCCAATCCATATACCAATGCATATTCATGAGCTCTGTGGAGGGGATTCCTTGTTTGAAAGGCGACAATTCTCTCCCATCCTTTGTCCTTAAATAACTTCCTCGTTTCTTCTGGGGGATACATATACTTCTCATAATAATGAGTATGTTTTGGTTCTAGTGCCCAGATTTCTCCACCGATTAAATAATCTCTTGGGTCATCATTCACCATTTTTGGACCCGGATGATCATACCTATCCGTTCCATAGACAGAGAGATTATATTTATCCTTATCAAAATAAAATATATCTGATATTTTTAATGAACCAACAAGTTCACCGTTTTCGTTTTTTATTGCGACAGTCTCACCAATTCGCAACTTATCACTTTCGTCTTTGAAGATCGGAAAAGAAATCGGAATAGTCCAAGCCAATTTTTTCCCATTCCTTTCTATTACTTCTTCCTCAAGAACATTATTGAATTCAATTTCTCCCATTGGTCCGATTAGCGGTGAGAGCAATCCATCTGCAATACTGTAAAACATCGACAAATCAGAGTCGCTAATAGGATAGACTTTTTTATCCTTTAATGATTCGATGAAATCCTTTTTCTTATTTTCTGGAATGATTCGATTAACCAATCCCATTCCACCATGAGGTTCAGGTAATTTCTGTGCCATAATTAATTTTCCTTTTGTTTTATTTAATAAAAATTTTTCCAAGGATTAAAAGTCCAAGACCAATTGTAACAATAGCAATTATTAATCGCAATTTATCTGTCTTCATCTTCTTCACAGTTATTCCGGATAAAGGTACTGAAAGCATTCCTCCAAAAACAAGAAAAGGCGCTAAGGTCCAGTCAATTGCTTTATTCATGGATAAATACACGATCAATCCAACCAGACATGTTAGTCCTTCGGCAAAAGAAGTAATACCAATAGCATTTTTCCCATTCACGCCAGAAAGAAGCTGACCGCTTGTCACAACCGGTCCATATCCTCCGCCACTCATTCCTTTATTGAAAGATGCGATGACGCTTAATCCCACGATTTTTTTCCATGAAAACTTATAAACTTTTTTATTCGTGATAAGGATCAATATACCCATTGTAAGAATAAGTATTCCAATATAGAGCTTAACATAAAACTTGGGTAAACTCACAGCAATGAGTACAGCTCCAACAGTGCCTACGATGCTGCACGCAGCGATCAACAGTGAGATCTTGAGATGATGTGGAAGATAACTCTTAAGATTACTAATAAAGTTAACCTGGCTGTTTTTCAAGTTTGGCATGCGTTTTGGAAGTAGAGTTACATTACCCATTTTACTATGAATAAGACCTGCAAAAATTCCTGTGAAAAGTTCTGATAATAGGATACATGGAACGATCTGCATGGGCTGATACCCAAGTAATAATAAAACTGGGGTTAGTGACGTTCCATACCCCATTCCTAAAGTTGAATCGAAATATTCGGCTACAAATGCCATAAGTGCGATCGGCAAACCCACCTGAAGAATAAAAGTCCATTCCATCGAATTCTCCTCTTTGATTTTCCTTGATCAAGGAAGAGAAATGTCTTTTGTCAAGTTTGTCTATATACTTTATCATGTTTGTAGACTTTATCATCTATATTAAATCCCTCAGAGTGGTATTTTCAAGTCTTTGAGAAGCGTAATCCCGTATGTCCTTTAAAAGTTTTTTAAGCTTTGGACACCTTTCAATAGGACTCTTTTCATAAAAATGTAGGCTAACTGAAACGACAGAAGCAAGTGGTCCATCAATACTGCGAAAAACTTCTGCGGTGGTAATCTCGGAAGGGGATTTTGATAACTTATACCCGCCGTTAGGACCACGGACACTCTTCACATAACCTGATTGTTTCAACAAAATGAGTATCTGTTCCAAAAATTTCTGAGGTATATCATTTTCCTCAGCAATATCACTTATCGTGACTAATTTACTATTATAATTTTTAGTAAGAGTTACCAGTGCAAGTAATGCATATTCGCTTTTTCTTGAAAGTCTCATGATTTTTTTATTACCGCTTGAAGGAATGGCTGCAGAATCTTATCATCTACGTTCATACCCAATTCAATATGCGGTTTTGTAGATCCATGGAAATCTGATCCTGCTGTAATCAGCAAATTAAATTTATCTGCAAGATATCTATAGAATTTTATCTGATCTGGAGTATGTTGAGAATAATATACTTCTATCCCCATGAGTCCAATACCAATAAGTTTTTCAATGAGCTGCTCAAGTTCTTCATTATCAAGTTTGGTTTGATAAGGATGTGCCATTACAGGTATCCCTCCTGCATCGCGAATCAGTCTTATTGCTTTTTCTGGGGCTAATCTTTTTTTGTTCAGATACAAAGGTTTCCCCTTATCGAGATACTTATCAAAGGCTTCCTGATAAGTACTCACATATCCTTTCCTTGCAAAAAGTTTTGCGAAATGAGGTCTTCCGATAAGTTCGCCACCAGCTTCCTTTTCCAGTTCTTCAAGAGTAATATCGAAGCCGAGTGCTTTCATATTCTCAATCATCTTTTTGTTTCGATTAAGACGGTAATCCTGCAACTCTTTGAGTGTGTTTTTAAGTTTATTTTGCTCTGGATCAAATCCATATCCAAGTATATGAAGTGTTTTTGGAAATTCTGCACTAATCTCAACACCGTTTATAAAAATGAGACCATCCGGCATTGAAGTAATCTGAGATAAGCCATCAATAGTATCATGGTCAGTAAGAGATAGAAATTTAAGTTTTTTTCTATTTGCTTCCAGAACAAGATCTTCGGGTGAAAATGTTCCATCAGAAGCGGTGCTGTGTGTATGTAGATCAAGTAGCATTTTGTTTCCTTTGTGCACTTCGTGCCCCTTACTTACAGATATAGATTTCCGTAATTGACTTTTAGCAAGGATGTTATGCGTTTATTCTTAATTATTTTTCTTTTATAAGTTTATTTAATTCTTGTAATAATACATCTTTTTTATCTAATGACTCCCAAGTAAAATCAGGATCATTTCGTCCAAAATGGCCGTAAGCGGCAGTTTTCTCATAGATAGGTCTTTGAAGATTGAGATGTGCAATGATGCCCTGTGGAGTCAGCGGGAAATGTTTTCTAATAAGCTCAATGATCTGTTCATCATCAAGCTTCCCTGTTCCAAAAGTATCGACCCACAGACTTAAAGGTTCAGCGATTCCGATCGCGTAAGAAATCTCTACCTCGAAACGGTCAGCAATGCCGGCAGCTACAAAGTTTTTAGCAATATAACGAGCCATATACGCAGCACTGCGGTCAACCTTTGAAGGATCTTTCCCTGAAAAAGCACCACCCCCATGACGACCCATGCCACCATAGGTGTCGACGATTATCTTTCTTCCTGTCAACCCAGCATCTGCCTGAGGTCCGCCAATCACAAATTCTCCCGTAGGATTAACATGATAAACCGTCGTACTATCAAGATATTCTCCGCACACTGGTTTTATAACATGCTCGATGATGTCTTTTTGGATTTTATCTTTTTTAATGCCCTCATTATGCTGGTTAGAAACAACGACAGTATGAACACGTTTGGGAACACCACCATCATACTCTATCGTTACCTGTGATTTTCCATCAGGTCCTAAATAAGGAATAACTCCATTCTTTCGAACCGCGGCAAGTTTCTTGGTCAATTTATGAGCAAGCATAATAGGGAGCGGCATCAATTCGTCTGTCTCTATGCAAGCGTAGCCGAACATCATGCCCTGATCTCCAGCTCCTTGCATATGATGAGCGACTTTGTCAGCATCGACACCGATAGCAATATCCTGTGATTGTGGAATAATACTACAGAAAACTCCGCAATTCTCGTAATCAATACCAAGCCTGCTGTGATCATAACCAATCGTTTTTAGAGTAGTGCGCACTATTTTATCAATATCGACAAAACCTTTTGTAGTAATTTCCCCAAACACCCAGATTGCACCATTCTTGACCGCAGTTTCTGCTGCGACTCTCGAGTTTTTATCCTGCCTGAGGCATTCATCGAGAATCGCATCACTTATCTGGTCACAGATTTTATCAGGATGTCCTTCTGTCACAGATTCTGAACTAAAGAGATATTTATTTTGATTCATTCAAAATATCCTTTCT
The DNA here is from genome assembly GCA_021160355.1 of Candidatus Cloacimonadota bacterium. Lineage (GTDB taxonomy): Bacteria > Cloacimonadota > Cloacimonadia > JGIOTU-2 > JGIOTU-2 > Celaenobacter. Next base: position 1,397 of record JAGHCS010000216.1, on the reverse strand, counting down.
TAATATCTATAGTGCTCCGGCTTATAAGGTCCTTCAACCGGAACATCAATATAGTTTGCCTGCTCATCCGTCAAGCGAGTCAATTTTACATTAATTTTGTCAAGGTGCAAACGTGCTACTTCTTCATCAAGTTTTTTAGGTAATCTATACACTTTTTTCTCGAAATTATTATTCCATAATTCTATCTGAGCAAGCACCTGGTTAGTAAATGAATTACTCATTACAAATGACGGATGCCCGGTTGCGTTTCCAAGGTTGACCAATCTTCCTTCTGAGAGAAGAATAATAGAGTGTCCGTCCGGAAATTGTATTTCATCAACTTGGGGTTTGATGTTTATCTTTTTAACTCCAGGAGTATCATATAATGGATCAACCTGTATTTCATTGTCAAAATGACCAATGTTGCAGACTATTGCTTTATCCTTCATTTGTTGCATATGTTCAACTCGAATCACATCCTTGTTACCTGTAGCGGTGACAAAAATATCGCCTTCTTTAACTACATCCTCGAGAACAGTAACTTTTAATCCTTCCATCGCTGCCTGTAAAGCACAAATAGGATCAATCTCTGTGATGATGACTCGGGCGCCAAAACCCTTCATGGATTGCGCACACCCCTTCCCTACATCACCATAACCACATACCACGATCACTTTCCCTGCAACCATGATATCAGTCGCTCGCTTGATTCCATCTGCAAGTGATTCTCTGCATCCATACAGGTTATCAAATTTTGATTTTGTTACTGAATCATTTACATTGATCGCAGGAAACAGCAAAGCATCCTCTTTCTTCATTTGATAAAGCCGGTGAACTCCTGTGGTAGTCTCTTCACTTACTCCTTTGATATTGGCTGCGATCTTATGCCAGCGGTCAGGAAATTCAACGATATCTTCTAATATAGTCTGGTGAAGAATTCCGAGTTCTTTACTTGACATGTCTGGTTTAGGAACTTTTCTGATTTTTTTATATTCCTCTTCCAATCTCACACCTTCGTGGACAAATAAGGTTGCGTCTCCCCCATCGTCCACAATAAGGTCTGGACCTTTTTGATCGCCAAATAATAGAGCCTGTTTTGTACACCACCAGTATTCCTCAAGCGTTTCGCCTTTCCATGCAAATACCGGAACTCCGTCTTCTGCGATAGCTGCTGCAGCATGATCCTGAGTGGAAAAAATATTACATGAAGCCCATCTCACATTCGCTCCAAGTGCAACGAGCGTCTCAATCAGCACTGCAGTCTGTATCGTCATGTGGAGACTGCCTGTAATCCGAGCACCCTTCAAGGATTTAGTTTTAGAATATTTCGCTCGAAGTGCCATTAAACCAGGCATCTCAACTTCTGCCAACGCAATCTCTTTCCTGCCAAATCCCGCCAAATTCTTGTCTTTGATTTT
>JAGHCS010000112.1 GCA_021160355.1 Candidatus Cloacimonadota bacterium | reverse complement strand
ACATAATCCACACCATTCGTTACATGGTCTAAAGAATTCTTATCAAGGATATCGCCGATATATACATGAATTAAAGAATTATCTATATCTATAAAAGAATCTTTTTTTATTAAACATTTTACTTTGTAACCTTTACGGATAAGCTCTCTCAATACATATTTTCCTACATAGCCGGTTGCTCCAGTTAGAAGTACGGTTTTTTTCATTCAAACACCTTTCTTCAAAAAACGTTTACTCCAAGTTGACATCTTTATTATGAAGACTATGGGTAAAGACAATATAATTTTTCTGAATAAATGACTTCTAGAAATTTTTATCACGAGAAAAAGTAAAACTTCTTTTAACCATTCTGATCTTGACATAGATTTAAAAGTAATATCAAATAATGGTTTCATATTACCCATTCTAATTATTATTCCTCGTTTTTTATATCTAAGAAGATGTGAATGTGTATTCAGTATAATTTCTTTTGAAATTTTTTCGGCTTTTAGGTATCCGTTTTTGACGGCAGATTTAAAAATTTTATCGCCCATTTCAGTCCTCGTTATTACTGATGACCATCCTTTATATCCTTCAATCCATGCATCACCAACTGATATATCGGCGAGTTCTCCGGTAAGGTCAGGACATACTGTACATCTTTTGGGAACAAACATTGGCATAAGAAAGTTATAGATTTCTTTTGGGAGGTAGCGTTTTTTACCATTTTTTGATTCAATTCTAAAACCACCAGGCCATTTACCAGCTCGATATTCTATCTTTTTTATATCTTCTTTGGCAAAACCAAGTTTTTTTACGAGATATTCAGTTGCTTTGTGACTTACATTAAAACCACAAAAAAGACCTATGGTAATAATATCATTTCTAAGCCATCCACTATCCTGGAGTTTTCTTATACCATGTATATGGCATGGCAAACCAACTATTGCGGTTTTGCCTTTAGCATCTTTGACTTTGTCTAGGATCGAATTAAGTGGTATCATCGTGTATTTTGATTGTGAAGTTGATGAGAGTTCTGACAAACTTTTTACAATTTTAATTTCGGGTTCAGAAGGCGAATTCTTATTCATACCTACTACAACAGCTCTGTCAATATTTTTTTCTTCGAAAAGATATGTAAGCAGTGATGTGACAACACCGCCAGATGCAGCATTTTTTCTTATATTCAAATCTGTGGAGTGTGATATGAATATGTTTTTATATACACCTATATCACTTGTGCTATTTTTTCCGAAAATATTATTTTCTAACTTTCTAAAAGGGACTTCAATTCCCGGGCAATTGTCATAACAAAGTCCGCATGATATACAATTTCCTGTAAGAACTGGCTTTTCGTCACCAATTTCTATAGCTTTTGTTGGACAAACGGCTATACAATTCCCGCAGAAATTACAAAGATTCAAATTTATGTCATCAAATTTATGTTTGCTCATAAACTCTCAATGTTGACAAAATTAATAAAATAATGTTAACATCGTAGTGATTAATATTCATGCGCAAAGTGGCTATAACAGGTTTATATTAAGGCATATAATTTGCACAGATTCATTTTGTAGGCATAGTTTTTTTAAAAGTCAGCAGGCCAAAAAGACCGAAAATTATCTGAAATAAGAGCATTATTAAATGCAGACCAAATCCTGTCAATATTGCCGAATCGACCGAAATACCAAAACCTATAAAAACTGCAGCTATGACACCTTCAGTTGTTCCAAAACCAGCAAAACCACGAAGGGGGAGACTATTTACTATTGTTAGAGAAACGAGAGCAAACATTAACTCAAAAGCCTGACAGATGATCAAGCTAACCATGGAACTACGAGCCTATTCCTAGCCTGTTCGGACACATAATAATGCCTTCTCAAGCTCTTATCAGGACTCTTATTCCAAGACGATTTTCATAGCACATTCCGCATGATATGCACTTTCTTCCTGTCAGGACTGCATGTTCATTCTTGAGGTTTATGGCATTAATCGGACATAGTGATGCGCACGTTCCACAAGAGTTGCACAGGTTCAGATCTATATCATTGAATTTCTTACAATAATAACTCCAACTCCTAATTAAGTTAATAATTAAAACATTATAATAGTTTCATGACCACATCGTGTTTAATCGTATAGATGATTTGTATGCTGAAGAGATTGAATAAAAAATTCTGGTTGGTAATTTACGCTTTATATGCCGTCATTTTCGGTAAGGGTCCAGGTCTAGAGGCAAGAAATTTCATGAAAGACTTGACAATCGTGTTCATGGGTCTAATCCTTTCGAAGGTTTTCTCGCTCGTTTTCCAGATATTGAGTGGGAGACTTCTCGGAACAGTTGAATACGGAAAGTTCGCTCTCGTGTTCTCTACTTCTAATCTTATATGGACAGTGATGTATCTTGCAATAGGCACCGCCATGGTAAAATATATGGCGTCAGTAAGGAGCGATAATGAGAGGAGCGATATCCTTTCCACAGGAGTGATACTGTCACTTGTAATGACTGTTGTTTTCTCAGTGGCGTTCTACGCGGCTTCTTACAAGCTCTCTTCTCTCTTCTCCATCGGGATCGCATACATATACGCGGCAATACTGATGGCGATAAGCATCAATGTGTGGACAATGTCACAGAAAGTATGCCAAGGGTTGAATATGAATGAGAAGCTCAGTGCGATAAACATAGTTTCCAGCCTTTTCACGCTTTGTGCGAGCATAGTACTTTATTTATACATCAAGTCGGCGATAGTTCCTATATCCGTCATGATTGTGGGATTCTTCATTTCATCGATCCTCGTATTGCCTGAACTGAGGAAATATATGAAGTTTAGAATAAACAGGAAATGGTTTAGAATACTTGTCAGATATTCACTGCTCGGTTTCATAGGCACGATCACGTTTTCTTCTATCGGAGCCATAAACAAAATAATTATCAATACCTTCCTCACGATAGGTGACGTAGGCCTTTTCCAAGCATATTACTTCTCGACACTTACGTTCTCGACGTTCTTTGTGACAGGTTTCATGCTGGTGTTTTTCCCCACATCCTTAAGATACAGAAAAAAGTTTGTGGTGTTCTTCAGAATAAACAGATTCATAAGAATGACGCCATTCATGTACATCGCGCTATTCGTGCTCTCCTTCATAGTTATGTCTCTATATGGTGGTGGATATCTGCTCTCTTTTCGAATACTTGCTATTTTCGTATTCGCTGGTGTGACTATCTCAATCCATTCAATCTATATATGGTTCTCCGCTTCGATGGGTATGGAGGGTGTCAAAATAAGTTCTATGATAGTCAGCTTCACAATCCTTATCAACGTGTTAGCTGCACTCTTTTTGATACCTAGATATGGACTTCAGGGGGCAGCGGTATCAATTGTATTATCCTACATCATTGGCAACATATTCGCATACTTCAGCATAAGATCGCTTGTGAAGCATGACGATACCAGAATTGAGCATGAGGTCATCGTTTCTTGACATTCTTCTTAATCTTTGCAGGGTTACCTACGGCTGTAGAGCCGGAAGGTACGTCTTTCAGAACCACTGCATTTGCACCTATTGTCACGTTATTGCCTATTTCTATGTCACCGATAACAGCGGCTCCCGCATATATGGTGACATTATTCAATATTCTAGGTGCCTTGGAAATGCTTTTTTTTTGAGTCTGAACACCATGAAAAAGCCTCTTGGACCCTATCGTGACTCCCTGAAAAATCGTGAGATTGCTCCCACAGACCGAATGCCTTGAGACAACAACACCCCTTCCATGCATTATGCAAAAGCCCTTACCGAATTTTCCCCTCAGGTCAACACCGGTAAGGATTTCACACACCTTAAGTATCACGTAATACAATGGTGACAATCTATGATTCTTGAACCAGTCAGCGAGCCTGAAAAGCATAACTGCCCAGAAGCCGTTGGCATATAATGTCAATATTATTGCCCTCTTCCTAGGCATACCCGCGCTTATCAATTCAACGCGCCTCCAAAAATCAGCTCTTATATAGTCCCACATAAATTCCACTTCATCTATTGAGGGTTATATTCATAAATTATAAATATTCTTTGTTTATCTTTATACAATTCATCAATCTTTTTAAAATTCTTATCACTTTCAATTCGAGTATAAAGAGTTGAACTAAAATCATAGTCTGGTGGCACTCTTCCATTAGAATATGGCCTTTTTATCTGTGTTATTTTAAATCCGCTAATTATCGGATTAAAAAATGCTGTTTTGTTTGGTTTTCTTTCCCATTCACCGTAGATAGAAAGTATAATATAATCTATTTTATTTTCATTCAACCAATCCTCGTCGAAATTTTTGTATTGAACTATTTTATTTTCCTTCATTTTCTTGGTGTACATTTCATGCTTTGGGTGATCTCTGTCAAGTATTATCTCAATCAATTCACTTCTTTCGACCGCGTCTATCCCTATGTCCATGTAGAGCGGCATTGCAAATACTTTTCTTGAAGTGACTGATTCTATATATTCAGCTGCATAATCGCTCACTATGACGGAGTCCTCTGGCAGGGTTTTCACTTTATTTGATAGTAAAACTGCCCCCCAAAATTTGCTCTGGTCCAAATATATTATGT